>NZ_PJBO01000074.1:0-41281 GCF_002836425.1 Planomicrobium sp. MB-3u-38
GAAAGAAAGGTCGTTACCGCGCAAGCGGTAGCGGCCTTTTTTGTCATAAACTTTATTGGAAATAACGTTTATGACAAGGCACTTGCCGATAAAAAGAACAGCTGAAGTGCTTTCATTGAAGCCACTTTGCTCATTGCTGCTCAAGTTCGTTATAATAGAAGGAATAAGAAAGATATGAGGATGAATTATATGACGCAACGGCGCCCTTTAGTGGAAGCGTTAAAGAAGTTTCAGCAACAGCGGCCGGTTTCATTTCATGTTCCAGGGCACAAGCACGGGGAATTATCCGGTTTGCCGGATGAAATACGATCGTCTTTACAGTATGATCAAACTGAATTGAGTGGATTGGATGATCTGCATTATCCGGACGGCGCTATTAAAGAAGCCCAGGATTTGCTGGCTGAAGCCTACGGAGCTGATCAAAGCTTCTTTTTGGTGAATGGTTCAACAAGCGGAAATCTAGCGATGATTCATGCAGTCTGCAAAGAAGGGGACTGTGTACTGGTTCAGCGAAACTCCCATAAATCGATTTTTCATGCGTTGGAATTGGCCAAATTGCGGCCAGTGTATCTCGCGCCGGAATGGAGTGAAGCGTCCCAAAGTGCGGAAGGCGTATCACTCAAAACCTTGCAAGATGCTATCCAGCAATATCCGGAAGCGAAAGCTTTGATTTTGACTTATCCCAATTATTACGGCATGGCTGGACCGGAAATAGAAGAAATAATAAAGTACAGTCATCTATTCGATATTCCGGTGTTGGTTGATGAAGCTCACGGTGCTCACTTGCTTGCCGGTGGGCCATTTCCGAAGTCTGCATTCTCTTATGGCGCAGATGCGGTAGTGCAGTCTGCCCACAAGACATTGCCCGCTATGACGATGGGATCTTTTCTTCATATAAATAATGAACGCATTAATGCAAAAAGGATCAGCAAATATCTGCGCATGTTCCAATCAAGCAGCCCTTCCTATTTGATCATGGCCTCATTGGATGATGCAAGAGCGTATATTCAAACGTATTCAGGACCGGATCTGCAGCATTTTGTAGAGAAACGAAAGCTGTTTATAGAGAGCCTGCAGTCGATTTCAGGGCTTGAAGTTTTTGAAGCTCATGATCCGCTCAAAATCATGTTGAGGATGGCAGGATATAATGGTTTCAGACTTCAGGGAAAACTTGAAGAAATGAATGTATATGCTGAAATGGCTGATTCACGGCAAGTGGTGATGGTATTGCCATTAATGAAACAAAGTCACACCTATCCATTTGCGGAAATCAGAAGCCGGATCCGGGAAGCTGTACAAGAACTTCGAAAAGAGCAGACGGATAAGGAACTGCCGGTAACACGCCAGGAGCCTATTGCCATCAGTGAACCGGAGATTTCCTATGAAGCGATAGATTTAGCAGATTCGGAATGGATTTCCTATACAAAAGCGATGGGCCGCCATTCAGCAGCAATGGTCACTCCCTATCCGCCCGGAGTTCCGCTAGCACTGCCGGGAGAGATATGGACACACGTAAAATTGGAGCAATTGATGGATCATTTGGCAGCAGGTGCAGTAATTCAAGGTGAACATAATCTGGCTGAAAAGCAACTTTTGGTCATACAGCATGGAGGAAACGAGGAATGAACAAACCAGGATATTTTATTACGATTGAAGGGCCTGAAGGAGCTGGCAAGACGACAGCTATTGAGCAGTTGATGAAACAATTGCAGCCTTTAGGTATCGAGGCTGTTTTGACGCGGGAACCGGGAGGCATTGAGATTGCTGAAAAGATCCGTGAGGTGATTTTAAATAAAAACCACACGGCAATGGACGGGCGTACAGAAGCGCTTCTTTATGCAGCCGCCCGGCGACAGCATCTCGTTGAGAAAGTGGTGCCAGCGCTGCAGCAGGGGAAAGTGGTGCTTTGCGACCGCTTTATCGACAGTTCTCTGGCTTACCAGGGGCATGCGCGCGGCCTTGGCATTGATGAAGTTCTTTCCATCAATGAATTCGCAATTCAAGACACTTGGCCGGATTTGACCTTATTATTTGATGTGCCGCCTGAAATCGGTCTGCAAAGGATTGCGGCAAACAGCGGAAGGGAACAGAACCGCTTGGATATGGAGAAATTACCGTTCCACCAAAAAGTGTATGAGGGCTACCAGGAGGTTTCACGCCGATATCCCGATCGCATTGTCAGAATCGATGCTTCCAAAGAGCCGGAAGAAGTTGTGGCGGCAGCACTGGCAGCGATTAAAAAAGGCATGGAAAGTTATACAGCGTAATTAATTGTTCGTGTTATAATTATATAGAAGAAACACCAATAAAAAGGAGTGAGTGCTGATGAAACTCGTCGTTGCAGTTGTACAGGACCAAGACAGTAACCGATTATCCAATGCTTTGACAAAAAATGATTTCCGGGCTACCAAGCTTGCCAGTACAGGAGGGTTTTTGCGCTCAGGGAATACGACTTTTTTAATCGGGGTTGATGACAGCCTTGTCCCTAAATTAATGGATTTGATCCGGGAAAATTGCCGTTCGCGTGAACAGATGGTAGCACCTGTTTCACCTATGGGCGGAAACGCGGATTCGTATATACCATATCCTGTGGAAGTGGAAGTGGGCGGCGCCACGATTTTCGTGTTGCCGATTGAGCAATTCCATCATTTCTAAGCAGCGTTTAACGATGAAATACATGACACCCGTGCTCCCTTGGAACACGGGATTTTTTTAAAAAGGCGGAAGGTGAGCTTGTGCAGATGACAACCGAAGAATTCGAGCAGATGCAGCCGATTGTGATGAAGAGGCTGCAAGGAGCTTTTGAAAAAGACCGGCTGGCACATGCCTTCCTTTTTGAAGGGCCTGCCGGTTCAGGAATAAAAGAAGTGACTCATTTTTTTGTGAAATTGCTGCTTTGCGAAAATCCGCAGCAAAATGTTCCATGTGGAACATGCAGAAGTTGCCAATTATATGACTCCGGGAATCACCCGAATATCGTGTTTATTGAGCCGGATGGCCAAAACATCAAAATCGACCAGATCCGTGAACTGATTTATTCAATGAATAAAACCGGTTTGAATACAGGCCGGAAAATATATGTCATTCAGGAAGCGGACCGGATGAATAATGCTTCCGCCAACGCTTTGCTGAAGTTTTTAGAGGAACCGGAATTCAATGTCACCGCTATTCTTCAGACAGAACGGCTGAATGCGATCATGAGCACGATCCGTTCCCGTTGCCAGCTTGTAACGTTTCAGCCGCTGTCACGCCCAGTACTAATGGAAAAGTTGATTGCAGGGGGCATGACGGCTTCTATGGCCGCAACGGTCAGCATGCTGACGCAAAGTGAAGAAGAAGCGCTGGCACTCAGTGCGGATGAACAATTTCCACAGGCAAGAAAGACCGTTTTAAAACTGGTGGAAGTGGTCAGCAACAATGTACACGAGGCACTTCTTATGCTGCAGTCCGACTGGCTTCCGTTGTTTAAGGAAAAAGAAGATACCGAAAGAGGCCTGGACATGTTATTATTTGCATATCGGGACATTGCTTCGGTAAAGGCAGGACTCGAGACAGCAAGAACGTATCCAGACATGGAAGAAACTTGGAAGCAGATGGCTCTTCAGCGTTCTTTTACTGTGTTGTCAAAACAGCTGCAGGCCATTTTACAGGCCAAACAGCAATTGCCTCGCAATATGAACCGAACGCTGCTGATGGAGCAATTAATACTGAATCTGCGGGAGGGGTAAAAATTGTATAATGTCATAGGTGTCCGCTTTAAAAAAGCGGGTAAAATATATTATTTCGATCCAGGTGAATTTACGATCGAAAAAGATGATTATGTCATCGTTGAAACAGCTCGTGGAGTGGAATATGGAAAAGTGGTCGTACCGGTCAAGACGGTCGGCGAAAACGATGTCGTATTGCCGCTGAAGCAAGTTGTGCGTGTAGCAAGTGAACGCGACCGCCAGCAGGTGGAAGATAACCGCCAGGAAGCGCAGCGCGCATTTGAAACAGGTACAGGCAAGATTGAAGAACATCGGCTCGATATGAAACTGGTTGATGTGGAATATACATTTGACCGCAATAAAGTGATATTTTATTTCACTGCGGAAGGCCGCGTCGATTTCCGGAACCTTGTTAAGGATCTGGCGTCAATATTCCGGACGCGCATCGAACTTCGCCAAATCGGTGTAAGAGATGAAGCGAAAATGCTCGGCGGCATCGGACCATGCGGACGCATGCTTTGCTGTTCGACATTCCTGGGTGATTTTGAACCGGTTTCGATCAAGATGGCGAAAGACCAGAATCTGTCCTTGAATCCGTCTAAAATTTCAGGTCTGTGCGGACGCTTGATGTGCTGCCTGAAATACGAGAACGATGAATATGAGCAAGCGAAAAAAGAAATGCCGGATGTCGGCACCCGGGTTGCGACTCCGGATGGCGAAGGACGTGTTGTCGGCATGAATATTCTGGAACGCGTATTGAAAATCCGCCTTTCTGAGCAGGAACAGACACTTGAATATGCATTAAGTGAGATAATGGACCAAGGAACGAGAGCGTGAGGTGGTTGGTGTGAAAGATAAGAACTTTTTGGATACAGTGATGGATTTTGAACAGCAGCTGGAATCGATGCAGCAGCAGTTCCGTGAATTGAAAGCAGTGGTGGCGCATACGATGGAAGAACATCATGCGCTTCAGCTGGAAAATCATCATTTGCGTGCGCGTCTGGATGAGCTTCATGAAGCGGTTCCGGAAGCTGCAGCGGCTGTGGATCCTGTTAAACTCGAAAGAGCGGTCATGGATATCGGCGAAGGTTATGATAATCTGGCCCGCCTTTATCAAGAAGGCTATCATGTCTGCCATGTACATTTTGGCAGTTCCCGAAAAGGTGATGATTGCCTGTTCTGCCTTTCATTTTTAAACAAGCAGAATTGATGGCAAATTCAACAAAAGCTTCCGTCACTTCGCGTGGCGGCAGCTTTTTGTTTTGTGGAGGAGTTGAAAATATGCTGTTGGACGACGAACGGCTGGATTATTTATTGGCGGAGGAATTGCGGATCATTCAAAGCCCATCCGTATTTTCGTTTTCACTCGATGCGGTGTTGTTGGCGCGGTTCGCTTATGTGCCGTTGAAACGCGGGAAGATTGTGGATTTATGTACAGGAAACGGGGCGATTCCGCTATTTTTAAGCGCTCGGACGGAATCACAGATCATTGGGGTCGAGCTGCAGGAGCGGTTAGTGCATATGGCTGATCGCAGTGTGGCCTATAACGGGCTGGAGGAACAGATCAGCATTTTGCAGGGGGATGTCAAAACGATCCCGGAAACGCTGGGTTTTGAGAAATACGATGTGGTGACATGCAACCCGCCGTATTTCCCTGCGGATAATATGAGCGATAAGAACATAAGTGAACATATGGCGATTGCGCGCCATGAGCTCCATTTGACGCTGGACGAGGCGGTGCGTTCTGCCAGCCAGTTATTGAAGCAGGGCGGCAAAGCGGCCTTTGTGCACCGCTCAGGACGGCTGATCGACCTGATCACCGCCATGCGCGCTAACCGGCTCGAGCCGAAACGTGTGCGGCTGGTCTATCCGAAAGCCGGGAAAGAAGCTAATACTTTATTGATTGAAGGAATAAAAGACGGCAAGCCTGATCTGAAAATCCTGCCGCCGTTGATTGTCTACGGAGACGACGGGGAATACATGGAAGAAGTGCGGGAAATGCTTTATGGAGACAAATAGCCATTATTTCTATGTCCTTGAATGTGCCGATAATTCCTATTACGCTGGCTATACCAATGATTTGCAGAAACGGCTGGAGACGCATAATGCCGGCAAAGGCGCGAAATACACCCGCGCGAGAGGACCGGTGAAAATGATCCATTCCGAAGAATTTGAAACAAAACCGGAAGCGATGAAGGCGGAATATGCCTTCAAGCAATTAACGAAAGCGAAAAAAATCCGTTATATTGCTGAAGGGAAGGAGCAGGCCTGATGAAATCCCAAAAAAGTTTTCAGGAAACAACAGCAACTTTATACCTCGTTGCGACGCCGATCGGCAATCTCGAAGACATGACGGTCCGTGCGCTGCGCATTTTGAAAGAAGTCGATATCATCGCAGCGGAAGACACGAGAAATACAAAGAAATTGTGCAATTACTTTGATATTCAAACAAAGCTGGTCAGCTATCATGAGCATAATCAGGAAAGTGGCGGCCATAAAATACTCGGCTATCTGGAAGAAGGCAGATCTGTGGCGCTTGTCAGCGATGCTGGCATGCCGTGCATATCTGACCCGGGTGAAGATATTGTGAAGCGGGCGATAGCGGAAGGCTTTCCGGTCGTGCCAATTCCCGGAGCCAATGCAGCGCTCAGTGCGCTCATTGCTTCCGGCATTGCACCTCAGCCATTCCAGTTCTACGGCTTCCTGTCACGGGGTAAAAAAGAGCGCCAGGCTGAACTTGAACTATTGAGCCAAAACCGCGAGACGCTTATTTTTTATGAAGCGCCGCACCGGCTGAAGGAAAGCCTGAAAAGCATCCAGAAGAATTTCGGCAATGAGCGCCGGATTGTTCTGGCGCGGGAAGTGACCAAGAAATTCGAGGAATTCCTGCGCGGCACGGTGGAACAAGCGGTGGACTGGTCAGACGCCAATGAAATACGCGGTGAATTCTGCATCGTCATCGAAGGGAATGCGGAACCGGATCCGGTCGAAACGACGGTCTGGTGGGAAGACCTCACCATAGAAGAGCATGTTGAAGAAGTGATGGAGCGGGAACAGCTTTCCTCCAAAGAGGCGATCAAAAAAGTCTCGGCAGACCGGAAATTGTCGAAACGGGATGTTTACCAGGCTTATCACACTTAAAGAAAAAACCGGGGCGCCACAGGCGCTCCGGTTTTAAAAAACTTATTTTTTCAAGTTGCCTTGAATTTCTTTCATCAGCATTTCTGCGCCTTCAGAACTCAAGACCAATTTGCCGCCGACAAGTTTCATGTTGTCGTCTGATACTTCGCCTGTTACAGCGCAAGTCATGTTCGGCATATATTTTTTCAAGATGATCTTGTCATCATCGACATAGATCTCCAAAGCGTCTTTCTCTGCGATGCCCAATGTGCGGCGCAATTCGATTGGAATAACTACACGGCCCAATTCGTCAACTTTACGTACGATACCTGTTGATTTCATAATATTCGTCCCCCTTGAATTTTATAGATGTTTTCGCCAAAATTCGACAATTACCACTTCCTGTCATAAATCATACCAACTCCTTTCTTCCAGGTCAACATAAAACTATCGGATTTATAATGAAATACCATAATTTATGATATATATTATTGAAATCTTTAAAAAGAAGTGCTTTAAAAGGGCAAAATTCGACAATTGGTAAAATTAAACAGAATTTTTAGATATAATATTTTGACAAAAAATACCGTTGAACCCCTAAGATTGAAAGATTGTACAAAATTGCGGACTTCGTTAAAATAAACTTTATACAAACAAACTGGAGGAATTTTTCGTGACTGCAAACAAAGAGACATATTATTTAACGACTCCGATTTATTATCCAAGCGGAAAATTCCATATCGGAACCGCTTATACAACGGTTGCATCCGATGCGATGGCGCGCTATAAACGCCTTCGCGGCTTTGATGTCCGCTTTTTGACGGGCATGGATGAACATGGCCAGAAAATAGAGGAAAAAGCGCAGGAAGCCGGCCTTGCACCACAGGAATATGTAAATGGCATGGCGGAAGCTGCAAAAAGTGTCTGGAAAACGATGGACATCACTTATGACGATTTTATCCAGACCACTGAAGCCCGCCATAAAGAAGGCGTGGAAAAGATTTTCCAGAAGTTCCTCGATAACGGAGACATCTATAAGGGCCATTACGAAGGCTGGTACTGCACGCCTTGTGAGTCCTTCTATACAGTAAGCCAGTTGGATAATGGCAAGTGCCCCGACTGCGGCCGCCCTGTCCATAAAGTGAAGGAAGAATCGTATTTCTTCAATATGAAGAAATATGCAGCCCGTCTCCTGGACTATTACGAGAATAATGTCGAATTTATCGAGCCTGAATCCCGTAAAAATGAAATGATCAATAACTTCATCAAACCAGGTCTTGAAGATCTTTCCGTTTCCCGCACATCATTTGACTGGGGGATTCCGGTTCCTGGAGATCCGAAGCACGTTATTTACGTGTGGGTGGATGCTTTGTCGAATTATATTACATCGCTGGGCTACGGCTCTGAGGACGATTCACTATTCAATAAATACTGGCCGGCGGATGTTCACGTGGTTGGTAAGGATATCGTCCGTTTCCACACGATCTATTGGCCGATTTTCCTGATGGCGCTTGATTTGCCATTGCCGAAAAAAGTTTTCGCCCACGGCTTCATCATGATGAAAGACGGCAAAATGTCAAAATCGAAAGGCAATGTCGTGTATCCGGAAATGCTGGTAGAGCGCTATGGCCTCGATGCCACACGCTACTTCCTTTTGCGCGAGCTGCCTTTCGGTTCTGACGGCGTATTTTCTCCGGAAGCGTTTATCGAACGGACAAATTACGATCTTGCCAACGACCTCGGGAATTTATTGAACCGGACAGTGTCCATGATCAATAAATACTTTGATGGGGAAGTGCCGCAAATTTCCGGTGAAAAGACGGAGTTTGACGCGACACTGCAGCGCGTGGCGAAAGAAACGGTCGAAACTTATGAGAAGCACATGGAGAAAATGCAGTTCAGCATGGTGCTGAGCGAAGTTTGGGTGCTGATTTCAAGAACCAATAAATATATAGATGAAACACAGCCGTGGGTCTTGGCGAAAGACGAAGCGACGAAAGAACAGCTTGCTTCGGTCATGGCCCACTTGGCGGAAAGCTTGCGCATGACAGCGGTTATGCTTCAGCCATTCCTGCCGAATGCGCCGAAGCAAATCATCGAACAGCTTGGCTTGTCGGAAGAATATCTGGCTTGGGAAACGCTGGACGGTTTCGGCAAAATTCCTGCCAACACAATAGTGGCTGCCAAAGGGACGCCGATCTTCCCGCGTCTTGAAATCGAACCCGAAGTTGCATATATCCGAGACCAAATGCGTGGTGGAGCTGCTGCGGAACCGGAAGAAGAAGCAATCGAAGACGTGCCGGACGTACCGGAAATCACGATTGAAGATTTTGCGAAGGTCGACCTTCGTGCAGCAACGGTTACAGCTTGCGAGCCGGTGCCGAAAACGTCGAAGCTGCTGAAACTGCAGCTGGACTTGGGCTATGAACAGCGCCAAGTGGTTTCGGGCATTGCCGAACATTACAAGCCGGAAGAATTGGTCGGTAAAAAAGTGGTAGTCGTTGCGAACTTGAAACCAGTGAAATTACGCGGTGAGTTATCGCAGGGCATGATTTTGGCCGGCGAAAAAGATGGCTTCCTGACAATGGCATCCATTGCCGAGAAATTGCCGAACGGCGCAAAAATTAAATAAACCCTTATCATAAGATGGTCCGCTTGACTGAGCGGGCCATTTTTATTATGGTGAATTTTGCAGTCTTTTCTGGATGGATTACAGGCAATTTGTCATGCAAAAAAGATGTTTTGTTATACAAATGTAATATTACTGAGAAGAAAGAAATGAAGATTACGGATAAAATAAAGCTTAGCGTAAGGAGAATGCATATGTTTATTGATACTCACGTACATTTAAATGCTGACCAATACGACGATGACTTGAAAGAAGTCATCGAACGCGCATTAGAAAACAATGTTACAAAAATGATTGTCATCGGTTTTGATCGCAAAACGATTGAACGTGCCATGGCATTAATAGAAGAATACGATTTCCTTTATGCGGTGATCGGCTGGCATCCGGTTGATGCGGTTGATTGCACGGAAGCGGATCTGGAATGGATCGAAGAGCTGTCGGCACATCCGAAAGTCGTCGGCATCGGTGAAACCGGCCTGGACTACCATTGGGACAAATCGCCCAAGGACATCCAGCAGGAAGTATTCCGCAAGCAGATCCGGCTGGCGAAAAAGCTGGAGCTGCCGATCATCATCCATAATCGGGACGCGACAGAAGATGTCCTCAGCATCCTGAAAGAGGAAAATGCAGCGGAAGTCGGCGGTATCATGCACTGTTTCGGCGGGAGCGTCGAAACGGCCCAGATCAGCATCGACATGAATTTCATGATTTCACTTGGCGGACCGGTCACATTCAAGAATGCCAAAAAGCCTAAGGAAGTCGCAGAACAGATTCCACTCGAACATCTCTTGATCGAAACGGACGCGCCTTATCTTGCGCCTCACCCTTACCGCGGAAAACGCAATGAACCTTCATACGTAACGCTGGTGGCGGAAGAGATTGCCCGCTTGAAGGATTTGCCGGTGGAAGAAGTGGCAAAAATCACCACACAGAACGCTGAAAGATTCTTTAAATTGAACTAAAGAGAAAGAATGGCTGAAAACCGTTCTAATTGACATGCAACTAAATGAGTCTATATAATCACACAGGTGAATGAGGAGGAGTTACATTTGACGAAAGAAGACGAGGATAATAATTACTCAACAATAAAAACATCCAAAAAGAAATCAGTGATCATCACGTTGGCTACGGTGCTGATGTTTGTGGCGGTTATGGCTTTCGCAATTTATGAAGGTACGAAAAACACGGTTACGATGATTTCCAATGGCGAAAAAGAAGAAGTTAAAACCCATGCAGAAACTGTAGGGGCATTTCTTGCGGAACAGTCAATCGAAGTAGGGCAGGATGACTATTTAAGCCATACAGCAGAAGCTTCAATCGATAAAGATATCGTGATTGAATGGACGGAAGCCGACCAATTCACGATTACAGTCGATGGCAAACCGACATCAGCCTGGACGACTTCGAATACAGTCGAAGATATTCTGGCTAAAGCGGAAATTGAAATCACTGAACACGATAAAGTAACACCTGCGTTAAACGAAGAAGTAGATGCAAACACAGCTATTTCTGTTGAAAAAGCTTATGAAGTGACAATCTTTGATGGACTGGAAGAAAAGAAAGTATGGTCCACTTCGACTACGGTCGCTGACTTTTTAAAACAGCATAAAATCACTTTGAGCGATCTTGATCGCGTAGAAAAAGATATGGATGAATTAATCCTTCCCGGATCTGAAGTTAAAGTTGTTCGTGTAGAAAAGGTCACCGATGTAGTGGAAGATTCAGTGAAATTCGCCAAGGAAACGAAGAAAGATTCCTCTCTTTTGAAAGGATCTGAAAAAGTAGTCCAAAAAGGCGAAGAAGGTCTTGTAGAAAAGACTTACGAAGTTGTCATGGAAAACGGCAAAGAAGTAAAACGTGAACTTAAAGGCGAGAAAGTCATCAAAGAAGCGAAGAAACAAGTAGTAGCAGTCGGAACGAAAACTGTTGTCGCAAGTGTTTCCCGTGGAAATGATACAACAGCGGCAGCTCCTGCTCCGAAAAAAGCGGCAGCACCACAGCCGGCAGCAACATCGACTAAAACAACAAAAACTGCAGCACCAGTTCAAAGCAGTGAACCATCAAGCAGCCGTGAATTCTACGTATCGGCAACTGCTTATACGGCTTCATGCACAGGCTGCTCAGGCATCACTGCAACAGGCATCAACTTGAAAGCGAACCCGCACTTGAAAGTGATCGCAGTTGACCCTTCCGTTATTCCGCTCGGCTCGAAAGTATGGGTTGAAGGATATGGCCATGCAATCGCTGGCGATACCGGCGGTGCAATCAAAGGCAACAAAATCGATATCTTCATGGCGGACCGCTCTGCGGCTTTGGCATTTGGCCGCCAGCAAGTGAAAATCAAAATTCTGGATTAATGAAGAAATTGGAAAGCTTTCCCGGGGCAGCCCGGGAAAGCTTTTTACATGTTTAGCCGGAACGCGGTAAACTAAAACAAGTAGAATAATTGAAATGATGAAACAACATGTATGTATCGTTTCGGCGCTTTGGACAGTGCAAAGATTATGCCACTGCGCACTGCTCGTCGCAAAGGTTGCGCCATCTTCGTGTGGCGAACCTTGCCTATCGCAATAAATCAAGAAAATCACTCGTCTTTGCTGAGAGAGGTACCTAAAGATATGAAGCAAAACAGCGAAGACTCCCAGGGGAACAGAAACAGAGTTGCCTTTCCAACTCTGTTTCGACCGAAGTGCTGAGATCCACTCGGGCGAAGTGAAACGAGTACGAGTTAGCTCAGCGCAAGCCGCCAGGAAAAAACATTGTGCTCCTGCATCGCTGCGCTTCTTCGTCGCAAAGACTTGACTTCGCAAGCTTCGTTCAAGTCTTCGCAGCTATTTTGCGGAATACCAATTATTAAAAATTATTAGTTCAACTTATATAAAGCAAAAGAATTTGAAACGAGGAAAGAATAATGAAAATCAAAGAAGTGATTGTAGTCGAAGGCAAGGATGATACGGTTGCCGTCAAACGCGCGGTGGAAGCCGATACGATAGAAACGAACGGCTCCGCTATTTCCGAAGAGACATTGAAAAAAATCGCGCACGCCGCATCTAAACGCGGGGTGATTGTATTTACAGATCCTGATTATCCAGGCAGGCGGATCCGTGCTATTATTGAGGAATACGTGCCCACGGCCAAGCACGCGTTTTTAGCGAAGGAAAAAACCATTGCGAAGAACGGCAAAGGTCTTGGCATTGAACATGCCAAAGACGAAGATATCCGGGAAGCACTGGCTTCCGTCCATACACTTTGGAACAATGAAGAACCGGCTGAAATCACTATGGAAGATTTGATTATAGCCAAGCTTGTGGCCCATCCGCAGGCAAGGCAGCGCCGAACAAATATCGGTAATCTTCTGCAGATCGGCTATACCAACGGCAAACAGCTTGCCAAGCGGCTGCATATGTTCGGCATAACGAAACAGCAATTCATCGAAGCGGTGCAGGCGCTGAATCAGGAGGAACGAAAATGATGAAAGATATAGCAACACCCATACGCACCCAGGAAATAATGGCGAAACACGGCCTGACTGTGAAGAAAAGCCTTGGACAGAACTTTTTGATCGACCCGAATATTCTGCGGAAAATCGTCAGCCAGGCAGATTTGACGAAACAATCGGCAGCTATCGAAATAGGGCCCGGCATTGGAGCTTTGACAGAACACCTGGCACGTGCCGCCGGAAAAGTGCTGGCTTTTGAAATTGACCAGCGCCTGTTGCCTGTGCTTGATGATACGCTGTCCCCTTATGACAATGTCAGTATCATCCATTCCGATATTCTGAAAGCGGATGTGGCGGACGCCATTGCGCAAGAACTCGAAGGCTACGAAGATATTATGGTAGTGGCCAATTTGCCGTATTACGTAACCACACCGATCATCATGAAGCTGCTGTTGGAGAAACTGCCTATTCGCGGACTCGTGGTCATGCTTCAAAAAGAAGTGGCGGAACGGATCACAGCCAAGCCCGGAACAAAAGCTTATGGTTCATTATCTATCGCGATCCAGTACTATACAGAAGCGGAAATGGCTTTGACGGTGCCAAAGGGCGTCTTCATGCCGCAGCCGAATGTCGACTCAGCGGTCATAAAAATGACGAAGCGCACAACGCCGCAAGTGGAAGTCATCGATGAAGACTTCTTCTTTAAAGTGACGAGAGGCTCTTTTGTACAGCGCCGCAAGACGATATTCAATAATCTGCAGGCGGCAATGCCGGACGGCAAAGAAAAGAAGGACTTGATCTTGAAGGCTCTGGAAGAAGCGGGCATTGATCCGGCAAGACGCGGGGAAACCCTGAGCATCAAGGAATTCGGCGGCCTCGCTGACAAGCTTTACGGCTATTTTGGCTGATTTCCGTTATTCTGTTGAAAAAACGGCACAACTCGAATAAAAAGTGTTATTTCGGATAAATAAATATTGACACCAAGCGGATTCCAAGATAAAATTAAAAATTTATTTGACAATTTGGGCATTTTGTAGTAAGGTTTATTTATAGTGAGGTGTAGACAAAATGCCCAAAACTTTGGCGGATATCAAGAAGTCGTTGGATTTGCATTTAGGGAAACGATTGCTGTTGAAAGCAAACGGAGGTCGCAAGAAAACGGTCGAACGTGCCGGAATCCTGCGCGAAACATATCACTCCGTGTTCGTAATTGAGTTAGATCAAGATGAACATGCATTTGAAAGAGTGTCCTACAGCTACGCGGACATCCTGACAGAAGCAGTGGAAATCACTGTGTATGAAGGAACAGAAGACGCTTTAGTCGTTAAATAATCGAACTATATCTATATTTCTTTTGGAAGCCCATACTTTGCCGTTTTCGGCAGCGTATGGGTTTTTTGTTTTTTTGCCAAAAACTCCCGAATCCTTTGGCATGTGTTAAAATAGTTTTCATCAGATTATAAAAGGAGACAGTGGAGATGCTCTATGTGAAGGCACCTGCCAAAATCAATTTAACATTGGATGTACTACATAAAAGACCGGACAATTACCATGAGGTCGAAATGATCATGACTACTGTGGATCTTGCAGACCGCATCGGGCTGATGGAAACCGAACGCGGCATCCACATAGAATCAGCCGATCGCTTTGTGCCGAATGATTCGCGCAATCTTGCCTATCAGGCAGCGAAACTATTAAAAGATACCTATCATATTAAATCAGGTGTCATCATCAAACTCGATAAGCAGATTCCGGTAGCTGCCGGACTGGCAGGTGGAAGCAGCGACGCAGCCGCTACACTGAAAGGCTTGAATAAGCTATGGAAGCTGAATCTTTCGTTGGATGAGCTGGCGGAACTGGGCACGAAAATCGGGTCAGACGTCGCTTTCTGTGTCTACGGGGGGACGGCGCTCGCAAAAGGCCGGGGTGAAATCATCCAGCAGCTTCCGACACCGCCGAATTGCTGGGTCATTCTTGCCAAGCCGACAATCGGTGTTTCGACTGCTGAAGTTTACGGTGCCTTCGATGTCAATAAAGCGGAGCACCCGAATACCGGGGCTATGATTAAAGCGATTGAAAATAAAGATTATGACGGAGTTTGTGCGAATTTAGGCAATGCGCTGGAAAGCGTCACATTATCCTTGTATCCCGAAGTGGCACAGATTAAAGACCAGATGAAAAAGTTCGGTGCAGATGCAGTGCTTATGAGCGGCAGCGGTCCGACTGTCTTCGGGTTGGTGCAGCAGGAAGCGCGGATTCCGCGCATCTATAATGGTCTGCGCGGCTTCTGTGCGGAAGTATATGCGGTCAGATTAGTCGGCGAACGGGACCCACTTGCTTAAAGACGGATAATTATGGTAAGTTTTCTATAAATCATTCGTGTTCAGGAGAGTGGAAAATGAAGTGGAAACGCAGTGAACGTTTAGTAGACATGACGCATTACTTATTGGAGCATCCACATAAATTGATTCCGCTGACGTATTTTTCCGATTTATATCAATCGGCTAAGTCGTCCATCAGTGAAGATCTGGGAATCGTAAAAGAAACGTTTGAGCAAAAAGGCATCGGGTTATTGGCTACAGTGCCGGGAGCTGCAGGGGGAGTGAAATATATTCCGAAACTGCGGGAACCGGAAATCAGAGCCATCATGCAGGAATTGATCAGCGAATTGAGCCATTCTGAGCGGCTTTTGCCTGGCGGTTATTTGTATATGACTGATGTGCTGGGCAATCCAGACATCATGAACCGCGTAGGCAAAGTGTTTGCCTCGGCGTTTGCCCATGAGAAAATCGACGTCATCATGACAGTGGCGACCAAAGGCATCCCGATTGCACATGCCATTGCACGCCATCTGAATGTGCCGGTCGTTATCGTACGCAGGGACAGCAAAGTCACCGAAGGTTCCACTGTCAGCATCAATTATGTATCGGGTTCATCCCGGCGCATCCAGACGATGGTGTTATCGAAGCGCAGCATGAAGAGCGGCCAGCGTGTGCTGATCACCGATGATTTCATGAAGGTCGGCGGCACGATGAACGGCATGAAGAATCTTCTTGAAGAATTCGAATGCACGCTTGCTGGAGTGGCAGTTCTTGTGGAAGCGGAACATAAAGATGAACAATTGGTTGAAAAGTATTTATCGCTTGTTAAATTGCGCGAAGTCAGCGAAAAAGAACGTAAGATTGAATTGCAAGAAGGAAACTATTTCTCAGATGGAGGTTATTGATTATGAAATATGTAGCAACTGATCAGGCAGCGGCCGCAATCGGCCCATATTCACAAGGTGTGGTGTCAGGCGACATGTTCTATAGTTCCGGACAGATTCCATTGACGCCTGCTGGCGAGATTGCCGGGGATGCGATCGGCGAACAGACGCATCAGGTCTTTGCCAATTTGAAAGCGGTTTTGGCAGAAGCAGGTTCTTCACTGGATAACGTTATCAAAACAACTGTTTTCATCAAGGACATGAATGATTTTGCTGCACTGAATGAAATTTATGCTTCTTATTTCGGCGACCATAAACCAGCACGCTCAACAGTCGAAGTGGCCCGTTTGCCAAAAGATGTGAAAGTGGAAATAGAAGTTATTGCGAAAGTTAAGTAAGGAAATGAAGCTGCCTTTTACAGGCAGTTTTATTTTTTTATTATAAAAACAAAATATTCTAATAAATTTTGTAATTTTTGAAGGAGATTAGTCCTTAATAGCGAATACCATAAAAAGCTCCAAAAATAACATCTTAGGGGAGAGGTGATGAGAATGGAAGTAACTGATGTGAGGTTGAGACGGGTTCAGACGGATGGCCGTATGAGAGCAATCGCTTCCATCACCCTGGACAACGAGTTTGTTGTACATGATATTCGGGTGATTGATGGAAATGACGGCTTGTTCGTAGCGATGCCCAGTAAGCGGACTCCGGATGGCGAATTCAGAGATATAGCGCATCCGATTAACTCAGGTACTCGAAGTAAGCTTCAGCAAGCTGTGTTGGCTGCTTATGAACAAAGTGAGAATGATCCCGTGTTTGAAGAAGCGGGCGTATGAATTTAACAGACAGAAGAGCCTGAAGCAGAATGCAGGCTCTTTTTATTATGAAGAGAAAATGGCTGGTCTTTATGCGGTAGGCGTGGGCAATGTATTCTTACGCGGTGCTTCAGAGTTTAAGGGGTGCTATCGCTTTTCTGTGTCCAGACTCCAACGGCCAACTCCTCGAGTCATAAGCCACTCCGGCTGTGCGGCTGAAAACATGCCGCTTCGCCGGATCGTCTTATGCTTGTCGGAGCTTATCGGCCGTTTCCGCTTTTCTTTTCACACTGCCACGAACCTTGAAAAATCAAGGTTTTTCCGATATAGTTAAGAAAAGCCGAATCATTGGTGCAGCTTACGCTATTGTAAATTGCATTTTTACGTCTGTGCTTTTTTACAACAGACCCATGGGTTTGCAGTGGGGGAATAAGTCATTGGAGCGGAAAGCCGAAGGGCAAAAGCTTCTTAATAGAGAGAAAATGCATGCGCTTGTTCACAGCAGGCCGCTGCAAAAAGTATGCCGTAACGGCTTTTTTTTGCGCTCAGACGCGGACGCGTTGCGGAATAGATAATAATTGAACAAAATCTTATGGACGGAGGATGGATACATGACGAGTACATATGCAGTAATACTTGCGGCCGGACAAGGCACGCGAATGAAATCGAAATTGTATAAAGTTTTGCATCCGGTTTGCGGCATGCCGATGGTTGAGCATGTAACCGGAAACGTTTCACAGCTGGGTGTCGAGAAAATCGTTACGATTGTCGGACACGGAGCTGAAAAAGTGCGGGAGCAGCTGGGCGACAGCAGCGAATACGCATTGCAGGAAGAGCAATTGGGTACAGCACACGCTGTACAGCAGGCAGCTTCATTGATTGAAGGCAAACCGGGGACGACTTTGGTTGTTTGCGGAGATACGCCGTTGATACGCGCTGAAACAATGCAGTCACTTCTGGACCATCATAAAGAGACAGAAGCTAAAGCGACTATTCTTACAGCAATCGCCGACAATCCGGCTGGCTATGGCCGCATCATCCGTGACGGCAATGGACAGGTTTCAAAAATCGTTGAGCAAAAAGATGCCTCTCCAGATGAACAGCAAGTCAAAGAGATCAACACAGGCACATACTGCTTTGACAACGAAGCATTGTTCGAAGCGCTGAAGCTGGTTTCGAATGATAACGTCCAGGGTGAATATTACCTGCCGGATGTCATCGAAATCCTTCAGAAGCAAAGTGAAATTGTCGCTGCGTATGCTACAGACAGCTTTGATGAGACCCTTGGCGTCAACGACCGTGTGGCACTCAGCCAGGCGGAAGGCATCATGCGCGCGCGCATCGCTGAAAAACATATGCGTAACGGTGTTTCCATCATCGATCCGGCTTCTACTTATATCAGTGCAGAAGCTGAAATCGGGGCTGACACGGTCCTTTATCCGAACGTCATCATCGAAGGGCGTACGGTCATCGGGGAAGATTGCTTCATTTCATCCAACAGCCGTATCGTTTCAAGTACGATCGGTGACCGGACAGAAATCCGTTCTTCAGAAATCTACAACAGCTCGATTGGCACGGATACAACTGTTGGTCCATTTGCGCACGTCCGTCCGGAGAGCAATCTTGGCAATAAAGTCAAAATCGGCAATTTTGTCGAAGTGAAAAAAGCTGCGCTTGGCAATGGCAGTAAAATTTCACACCTGAGCTATATCGGCGACGCGGAAGTGGGAACAAACGTCAATATCGGCTGCGGTACCATTACAGTCAATTACGACGGTAAAAATAAACATGTCACGAAAATTGAAGATGATTCGTTCATCGGGTGCAATTCAAATCTTATTGCGCCGGTAACAATCGGCAAAGGTTCTTATGTAGCGGCAGGCTCGACAATTTCCAAAGACGTGCCGAATGACGCGCTGGCGATTGCGCGTGCCCGCCAGGAAAACAAAGATGGTTATGCTTCAAAATTAAACGTGAAAAAATAGGAGGTACACCTTAATGGGTTATCAAAATGCAGACAGTAAACTGAAAATCTTTTCATTGAATTCGAATAGGGAATTAGCGGAAGAAATTGCTGAAAATGTAGGCATTCCGCTAGGAAAGAGTTCGGTTACACACTTCAGTGACGGAGAAATCCAGATCAACATCGAAGAAAGTATTCGCGGCTATGATGTCTTCATCGTCCAATCCACTTCACAGCCTGTCAATGAGAACCTGATGGAGCTGCTGATCATGATTGATGCGGTTAAACGTGCTTCAGCACGGACTGTCAACGTAGTCATTCCTTATTACGGCTATGCCCGCCAGGACCGTAAAGCGCGTTCGCGTGAGCCGATTACGGCAAAACTGGTAGCGAATCTTTTGGAGACAGCCGGAGCTACACGTGTGGTTGTACTGGATCTGCATGCGCCTCAAATCCAAGGCTTCTTTGATATTTTGATCGACCACTTAGTAGCAGTACCTCTTATCTCGGAATACTTCCTGAATGAAAGCGGCATCGACCTTGAAAATGTCATCGTCGTTTCACCTGACCACGGTGGTGTGACACGTGCGCGTAAAATGGCGGATCGCCTGAAAGCGCCGATTGCCATCATCGATAAACGCCGTCCGCGTCCGAATGTAGCGGAAGTCATGAATATCGTCGGTAATGTAGAAGGCAAAACAGCCATCATCATCGATGACATCATCGACACGGCCGGCACAATTTCAATTGCTGCCAGTGCATTGATTGAAAGCGGAGCGAAAGAAGTTTACGCGTGCTGTACGCACCCGGTACTATCTGGCCCGGCTATTCAGCGCATCGATGATTCTGTCATCAAGAAATTGATCATTACGAATTCAATCGCTTTGCCTGAAGAGAAGAAATCCCCGAAAATCAAGCAATTGTCGGTAGCTAAATTATTGGCTGAAACAATCGTGCGTGTGCACGAACAGAAATCAGTCAGCACGTTATTCGACTGAGTATAAATTCCTTTCTCACCCTCCAAGGTTTGATGATAAATGTTTAAGGGTATCCACTAACTACGAACATTTATAAAACTTGGAGGGTGAAATGTATATGGCTACAAAAATGAAAGCACAAAAAAGAGAAAGCGGTACACCGCATTCATCGTTAACAGAATTAAGAGGTAAAGGTGATGTACCGGGAATCGTCTACGGCTATCAGGCCGAATCGACTCCGCTGACAGTTTCTGAGATAGATCTGATTAAGACTTTGCGTGAATCTGGAAGAAACGGCGTCATCAATCTTGAACTGGATGGCAAAACGTTCAATGTCGTAATGAGCGACTATCAAATGGACGCTTTAAAAGGCAACTTCAAACACGTGGATTTCCTGGCGATCAATATGTCTGATGAACTTGAAGTCGCGGCGGCTGTCCATACTGTCGGTGAAGCTGCTGGTGAAAAAGAAGGCGGCATCGTCAACCAGCCGAACCGTGAAGTCCATATCAAAGTCAAGCCATCGGATATTCCGGATGCGCTTGAAGTGGATGTAAGCAAACTTGAAATCGGTGATCACATCTCAGTCGGTGATATCCGTGATACTGTATCATATGAAATCCTCGATGAAGATGATTTCCTATTGGTTTCAGTGACTGCACCTCGTACACAGGAAGAGATGGATGAGCTTGAAGAAACTCCTGAAACTGAAGGCGCTGAGCCGGAAGTGGTCGGAAGTGACGAAGAATCCGATTCTGACGAAGATAAAGAAGCTTAAAATTTAACAGAAGAAAACAGGGACTGTCTTCTGGCAGTCCCTGTTTTTTCATTAATAAGAGTATGTGGTAAAATAGACAGCAGTGAAAAGCAAAGGACGAGTTGCGATGAAATTGATTATTGGCCTGGGCAATCCAGGCAAAACATATGAACAGACCCGCCATAATATCGGTTTCCATGTAATCGATCATCTGGCTTCTAAATGGAATGCCCCGCTGACACAGGCGAAATTCAAGGGCATGTATTCGGTCATCCACCGCCCCGAAGGCAAAGTGGTGTTGCTGAAGCCCTTGACGTACATGAATTTATCGGGTGAAAGCGTCAGTGCCCTGATGGATTATTACGATATTGATATTGATGATATCATTGTCATCTATGATGATCTGGACTTGCCGACAGGGCAATTGAGGCTGCGCCAGAAAGGAAGCGCTGGAGGGCATAACGGCATCAAGTCCTTGATTCAGCATCTGGGCACCCAGAATTTCAATCGGATCCGCATCGGCATCAGCCGCCCGCCTGCAGGAATGAAAGTGCCGGATTATGTCTTATCCAGATTTTCGAAAGAGGAAAGCGCGGATATGGCAGAAGCGGTCCAAAAATCAGCTGAAGCCTGTGAATTTTGGCTGGGCAAACCGTTCATAGAAGTCATGACCAAATACAATGGAGCATAGATTCGCTTTGGCGCATAACGCGTTCAGAGCTTTTTTCTGTTTCCCGGGAAAGGAGGAATCTTCATGAATCATATTTTAGAAGCTTTTTCAGAGGATTCACACGTACAAAAGTTAATTGCTGATTTGAAGAAAGGGCAGGATCATCAGCTGGTTTCAGGGTTATCGGGGAGCGGGCGTACTTTCTTCTACCGCACTCTCTACGGTGAGCTTGAAGAACCGATGCTGATCGTAACACCGAACCTTTTGCATGCGCAGCGCGTCTATGATGACTTGGTGAAGTTATTGGGCGAAGAACTGGTCCATTTATATCCGGCAGAAGAACTGATTGCAGCGGATGTCTCTTTTTCAGGTCCGGAGCTTCGCGCTCACCGGATTGATACACTGGATCATATGGCGAATACCGGTAAAGGCATCTACATTACGCCAGTAGCCGGCATGCGGAAATTACTGCCTTCGAGAAAACAATGGGATGCTTCTACTTTACGGGTGGAAGACGGAGAAGAGCTGGATGCTGACCAATGGCTTTTAAAGTTGGTGGCTATGGGCTATTCCCGTACCACAATGGTGACGGCACCTGGGGAATTTGCACTTCGCGGCGGCATCCTCGATGTCTATCCGCTGAACTTCGAACATCCGGTCCGTATTGAATTATTCGATACGGAAGTCGACTCTATCCGTATTTTTGACGCGGAAGACCAGCGCTCACTGAAAAAAATCGCTTCGTTATGCATTCTTCCCGCCAACGAACTGGTGCTCGATAAAGCGCAAAGAAGCGCTTTGGCAGACCGTATTGAAGAACAATTAGCTTTTACATTGAAGAAAACAAAGGCTGATGATACGAAAGAGTTGTTGCTGCAGTACATTCAGCATGATATCGATATCCTCCGGCAAGGGGATATTCCAGACCAGGCAGCTAAATATGCCTCTCTTGTAGAAACCCAATCTGCTTCTTTAGCGGATTATTTCCCGGGAAATGGTTACGTATTTTTCGACGAACTGGGCCGTATCCAGGAAATGACGGAAACCCTGGAACGTGAAGAAGGGGAATGGATCGTCTCTTTATTGGAGGAAGGGAAATTCCTTCAAGGTGTCAATCTGTCCTATACGTTCCGTGAATTGATTGGCCAAATGAAACAAAAGGTCACTTACCTGTCTTTATTTGTGCGGACGTTCCCGATGGTTTCAGTCAAGAAATCGATTGCCTTCTCCAGTAAGCCGATGCAATCGTTCCATGGCCAGATGAATTTATTGAAAGCGGAAATGGAACGCTGGGTGATGGGGAAATTCCGTGTATTCGTCATAGCTGAAGGCGACAAAAGGCTGCGGAAGGTCCGTTCGGTGCTCGAAGATTACGGAATTGAAGCTGAAATTCTTACGGAGTCTACGGCAGTTCAGCCAGGCAAAGTGTATTTGGCGGACGGAGATCTGGCAAACGGCTTTGAAATGTCATTGCAGCGCTTTGCCGTCATTACCGATTCGGAATTGTTCAAACAGCAGCCGAAGAAAAAGACACGTGCGCAGAAACTGACTAATGCTGAACGCATCAAAAGCTATTCAGAAATCAAACCGGGCGATTATATTGTCCATGTCCATCACGGAATCGGACGTTACGTCGGCATCGAGACCCTGGAAGTCAAAGGCGTCCATAAAGATTATCTCCATATCGTCTATAAAGCGGATGATAAATTATTCGTGCCGGTCGATCAGATTGATTTGATCCAGAAATACATCGCTTCCGAAGAAAAAGAGCCGAAGCTCCATAAAATGGGCGGCGCCGAGTGGAAGAAAACCCGTGCGAAAGTTTCTAAAGCGGTGCAGGACATTGCAGACGACCTGATCAAGCTTTATGCCGAGCGGGAAGCGCTGAAAGGCTATGCCTTCTCGAAAGAGCAGGATATGCAGCGGCAATTTGAATCGGAGTTCCCTTACGACGAAACTGTCGACCAGCTTCGTTCAATCAATGAAGTCAAAAAGGATATGGAAAAAGAACGGCCGATGGACCGGCTGATTTGCGGAGATGTCGGCTACGGCAAAACGGAAGTCGCCATACGCGCCGCCTTTAAAGCGGTACTGGATGGCAAACAAGTGGCTTTCCTCGTGCCGACGACGATTCTGGCACAGCAGCATTTCGATACGATGAGTGAACGCTTTAAGGATTATCCGATCGAAGTGGGCCTTATGAGCCGTTTTCGTTCGAAAAAGCAACAGGCGGAAACCGTTAAAGGCCTGAAGAACGGTTCTGTGGATGTTGTAGTGGGAACCCACCGGATCCTTTCGAAAGACATGCATTATAAAGATCTGGGGTTATTGATCATTGATGAAGAACAGCGCTTCGGCGTCACCCATAAAGAGAAGATCAAGCAGATGAAGACCAATGTCGACGTGCTGACTTTGACGGCGACACCGATTCCGCGGACGCTTCATATGTCGATGATCGGAGTGCGCGACCTGTCTGTCATTGAAACGCCGCCGGCAAACCGATTCCCCGTCCAAAGCTATGTGATGGAGCAGAACGGTGCCCTCGTGCGTGAAGCGATCGAACGCGAAATGGCACGCGGCGGACAGGCGTTTTATTTATACAACCGGGTCGACGATATGACACGGAAAGTGGAAGAGCTCCAGCAATTGGTGCCGGAGGCCCGTATCGGCTATGCACACGGGCAGATGTCCGAAACCGAGCTTGAATCGATCATCCTCGGTTTCCTGGACGGCGATTACGATGTATTGGTGACGACGACGATCATTGAAACAGGCATCGATATCCCGAACGTCAACACGCTGATTGTAGAAAACGCGGACCGCATGGGCTTGTCCCAGCTCTATCAGCTGCGGGGGCGTGTAGGCCGTTCAAGCCGTGTCGCCTACGCTTACTTCATGTACCAGCGGGATAAAGTGCTGACGGACGTAGCGGAAAAGCGCCTGATGGCAATCAAGGAATTCACGGAGCTTGGCTCCGGCTTTAAAATCGCCATGCGTGATTTGACGATCCGCGGAGCAGGGAACCTGTTGGGCTCCCAGCAGCATGGCTTTATTGACTCGGTAGGCTTTGATCTTTATTCCCAAATGCTGGAAGAAGCAATCGAAGAACGCCAGAGCGGCGTCAAGAAAGAGCCGGTGCAGGAAATCGAAATTTCGCTGGATGTCGACGCCTATATACCGGATTCCTATATCAGCGACGGCTATCAGAAGATCCAGATGTACAAGCGGGTCAAAGGCATAGACGAAGCTGAGGAAGTCGCAGAACTGCAGGATGAACTGATCGACCGTTTCGGCGACATGCCGCTTGAAACCGACCGTCTCCTGCGCATCGCCCTGATGAAAGTGTGGGGAAGCCAGGTGGGCGTTGAATCGATCAAGCAAAACGGCAAGATCACCTCCATTAAATTAAGCGAAAAAGGTACGGCGGCCGTCAACGGCGGCAAGCTTGTCGAAGAATCGGCAGCTTACGGCCGTGCAGTCGGCTTCAGCATGGCGGGCCAGCAGCTAGTCATGGCAATCGATGAAAATAAAACAGCCAAACATCATCCTTTCGATGTTCTGGAAGGTATGATTAAATTATTGCCGGAATCTCTCCGGGAAGTTGAAACAACAAATTAATCCGATGATGGAATGGGTGAATCCGGTTGAACACAGAAGGTGCGATGAAGACATTTATGAAAGGTGCGGTCCTTTTGACGCTGGCCGGCCTGATCGTGAAGATACTCAGTGCGGTTTACCGGGTGCCATTCCAGAACATGGTCGGGGATCAGGGCTTCTACATTTACCAGCAGGTTTATCCGTTTATTGCTGTCTTTGGCATCTGGACTTCTTACGGTTTTGCGGTGGCCGTCTCCAAAATGCTGGCGGATTCTAAGCAAGATGAACACCGCGGCATTATCCGCATCGCTTTTTGGATGATTTCCAGCATTTCTCTGGTCATATTCGCGGCCCTCTTTCTGGGGGCGGATCTACTGGCGGCGTGGATGGGCGATGCGCGGTTAAGTGCATTATTAAAAACCGGTTCATTTGCTGTTTTACTGATGGCGCCGCTGGCGGTGATGAAAGGCTATTTCCAGGCAGGCAGCCGGATGCAGCCGGTCGCATATGCGCAGGTCATCGAGCAGGCAATCCGGGTAACTGTCATATTGCTTGGTACCTGGTTTGTAGTAATAAACGGCTTTTCACTCTACGCCGCGGGACAGACGGCGATGTTCGGTGCAGTTGCAGGAGAACTCGCGGCAGTGGGCCTGCTGATTTATTACTTCAATAAATTTGCGATCAAACAGCCGCAGCACGTACCGGCCGAATTATGGCCAACTGTTAAAAAGATGCTGGCGATCAGTTTGAGCGTCAGCATGAGTTCATTGATCCTGCTGATTTTTCAGATGGCAGATTCCTTCACTGTCTTTCGTCTGCTTGAAGCCAGCGGAATTGGAACTCTCCAGGCAATGGAGCTAAAAGGCATCTATGACCGCGGCCAGCCGCTTGCCCAGTTCGGGTTGCTCGTGGCAACGTCATTGGCCCTGTCGATTGTGCCGCTTGTCGCTCAGATGCAGCGTAAGGAAAATGGACGGTCAGCGGAGCTATACGCTAAACTGGCGTACCGTATTTCATTGTTATTCGCCATAGCGGCCGCGGCGGGACTGACGTTTGTCATGCCTTATGTCAATGAAATGCTGTTTCAGACAAGGGAACAATCAGCCGCGCTTATCGTTTTCAGCTGGCAGATAGTCTGGATGTCGCTGCTGCTCATCCTTACTGCTTTGCTTTACGGCATCGGTAAAGTAAGGGTACCGGCGCTATTCTTGGCGGGCGGTTTGGCGATAAAAGTCATCGGCAACTGGCTGCTCGTTCCTATGTATGGAGTAATGGGGGCAGCTATAGCAGGAAACGCGGGCTTGGCATTTATCGTTTGCGGCTTGGTGGTTTATTTTAAAAATCAATGGCCGCTGCACTTTGCGCCTTTACGTTTCTATAGTTGGATCTTCATTGCTTCAGCTGCAATGGGGGCTGCAGTGCTCGGCTGGGCGGTCTTCGCTGATTGGTCATTATTCGATGCGTTGCCAAGCCGCTTAGCGGCGGGCGCAACAGCGCTGACAGCAGTGCCGCTCGGGGCTGCTGTGTTCCTCGTAATAATTGCGAAAAGCCGCATCATTACGGAAAAGCAATGGTATATCATGCCGTTCGGCCGAAAGATGGCCAAGCTGCAATTAGCGATCAATTCAAAGAAAAAAGGTGATAGACGATGAATACAATCCATATCATCGGACTCGGCGCTGGCGATCTCGACCAGCTGCCGCTCGGTGTCTATAAAAAGTTAAAAAAAGCTGAGCGCTTGTATGTGCGGACGGCAGACCATCCCGTGCTCACTGAATTGGCGCAGGAGGGTCTGGTCTATACCAGCTTTGATGAAATATACGAGAAACATGATGAATTCGCGCCGGTCTATCAGGAAATTGCGGATACGCTGCTCCAGCTGTCCGAAGAAGGACCAGTCGTTTACGCGGTTCCGGGCCATCCGCTTGTTGCAGAACAAACTGTGCAGCATCTGATCCAAGCGGAGAAGGCGGGCAAATGCCAATTATTGATTGAAGGCGGCAGCAGTTTTCTCGATTCAATATTCGGCGCCCTCCGCATCGACCCGATCGACGGCTTCCAATTGGTCGACGGCACCATAATGGAAAGCGACCGGCTGAATATGGATCAGCATATTCTTATCGCCCAGATATATGACACTTTCAGTGCTTCGGAAGCGAAATTGACGCTGATGGAGAAATATCCGGATGATTATCCGGTAACGATTGTGACGGCGGCCGGATCGGCGCAGGAAAAATTGCAGACGTTGCCGTTGCATGAACTGGACCATGCCGCGGAAATCGATAATCTGACGACCGTTTATGTACCGCCGGCAGCTGACCAGCAGGAACGGCTGAAGGAATGGCAGACTTTCCGCTCGGTCATCGCGAAACTGCGGAGTCCGGAAGGCTGTCCGTGGGACCGTGAGCAGACACATGAAAGTCTGAGGCCGTACCTATTGGAAGAAGCGCATGAACTTTTGCAGGCGATTGAGGAACAGGACGATGATGCCATTGCCGAAGAACTGGGCGATGTTTTATTGCAGATCTTTCTTCATGCACAAATCGGACAGGACAACGGTTATTTCCAGCTGGAAGATGTGCTTGAATCGATCAGCGCTAAAATGATCCGCCGCCATCCGCATGTTTTCAGCGATGTTGAAGTTGATGGCTCAGATGAAGTCGTCAGCAATTGGCAGGCAATCAAAGCGCAGGAAAAACCGGCAGCTGATTCTTTGCTTGAGGGCCAGGAGCGATTCAGTTCTTCACTTACGACTTCTTATAATTACCAGAAGAAAGCAGCGAAGGTTGGTTTTACCTGGTCGGATGCCGAAGGTGCCTGGGAGAAGTTCGAAGAAGAGCTGCAGGAATTCCGTAATGAGCTGGCGAATGGTTCAAAAGAGGATCAGCTGGATGAACTGGGGGACCTCTTGTTTACACTCGTGAACATCGCGAGATTTTATGACCTGTCGCCGGAGCAGGCGATGGTGCAGGCCAACCGCAAATTCCGCAGCCGCTTCGGTTTTGTTGAGAAGAAAGTGGAAGAAGGCACCGGCAATTTCAGCGATTACACATTGGAACAGCTTGATGAGTTTTGGAATAAAGCCAAATTATTGGCAAGAAAGGGAGAATAATTATGCGCCTCGATAAATTCCTGAAAGTTTCCCGGCTGATCAAACGCCGGACATTGGCCAAGCAAGTGGCAGACCAGGGCCGCATCACCATAAATGGCAATAAAGCCAAAGCGAGCTCAGTCATCAAAGAGAACGATGAGCTGCAAATCCGTTTTGGCCAAAAAGTCGTAACGGTACGGGTGGATATGCTGAAAGAAAATGTCCGCAAAGAAGAGACGGCCAATATGTATACGATTTTAAAAGAGGAAAAACTGGATAAGATCGAACCTGAGTTCATCGATGACGAAGCGTGAGCCTTTGAAAAGCGATTTTATTTTTTAGAAACGAAAAAAACCCTTATAAAAGTAAGGGTTTTCAGGTATAATGGCAACAACGTAAGCAAAGGGGGAAACAAGTCATGAGTTTGAAGAGAGAAAAACCCACCGCTGCGCCGGAAGTCGCTTCAATACGGAATGACTATGTCCGCTCAGTGGAACGGAAAGAAAAAAGACAGCTGGCGCATAAAGTGCGGCTGTTCAGAAGACTCGCTGTCTTCGGGCTGATTGTGTTGCTGGCGACCATTTGGATCGGCACGACCATTTATGCCCAATCCCAGACAATTGCTGAAAAAGAGCAATTGCGGGAAGAAGCCCAGATTTCACTTAAGGAAGTCAAAAAAGAGCAGGCTCAACTGGAAGAGCAGATTATCCTGTTGAATGATGATGAATATTTGGCGAAACTGGCTAAGAAAGAACTGTTCGTTTCTGAACAGGGCGAAATAATTTTCACCTTACCGGAAAAGTGAAGAAAAAACGTGTTTAAAAGAGTCGTCAGTTGACACTCTTTTTTTCATGGTTATAATAAAAAGTAGGGATAAAACCCTAGGATATTAACTTTATGGCTTTTGGTAGCCATCTTAATTTTTAAGGAGGAGCATTTTTTTTATGTCGATTGAAGTAGGCAGCAAGTTAGAAGGTAAAGTTACAGGTATTACAAATTTTGGAGCGTTCGTTCAGCTTCCAACTGGTGCAACAGGCCTCGTGCATATAAGTGAAGTCGCCGACAACTATGTTAAAGACATCAATGATCATTTAAAAGTTGGGGAAATGGTTGAAGTTAAAGTAATGAATGTGGAAGCTGACGGCAAAATCGGCCTTTCCATTCGCAAAGCAAAACCACAGCCAGCTGGCGCAACAGATCGTCCACAACGCCCACGTCCAAGCAACCGTTCGTTTGACCGCGCGCCTAAAGAGAACTTTGAAACAAAAATGGCGAAGTTCCTGAAGGACAGCGAAGAGAATATGACGACGTTGAAGCGCGCTACAGAATCCAAACGTGGCGGCCGAGGTGCAAGAAGAGGCTAACTTGCTAGCTGTTTTAATGGCATGGAAAAATGCTTCAGCGCAGCTGAACCATATTGATGATGGAACGCTTCTCAAATCGGGAAGCGTTTTTTTATAACAAATTTTTTCTGCTGCCGCATGATGAATCGTCACTGAAAAAGCAAAATGCGGGCTTTTTCAGAATCGAAGGCATAAAAAATAAGCGTCCCCGCGAAAGGGACGCTTATTTCTATAAGATGGCGGCAGAGGGGATCGAACCCCCGACCTCACGGGTATGAACCGTACGCTCTAGCCAGCTGAGCTACGCCGCCATGTTGAAACGGACATTTCATATCATACTATCGAAACCGCAACAAGTCAATCACGTTTTACAAAAAACTTTATTGCAATAAAATAAATGATCGCATCATAAAAGAGGGAGGCGAACAGAGATGAAGAGTTTCCATGAACAGATGGCCGATTATGCAGCGAGGCATAAACTTCTGGAAGCAGGAGACCATGTCCTTCTCGGCTGTTCAGGCGGCATCGATTCGATGGTATTGCTGCATTATTTGAAAACGCGCGAGGCATCGCTGGGAATCACTGTCGAAGCTGTCCATGTCAACCACATGCTGCGCGCCGATGAATCCGTCCAAGACCGGCTGTTTACAGAAGCTGTCTGCCGCCAATGGCATATCCCTTGCCACAGCCGGGACATTCCCATCCCTTCCATTCTTGAAACTGCAGGCGGCAATAAACAGCAAGTCTGCCGCCAGGAACGCTACAGCTATTTTGAGGAAGTGATGGAACAGACCGGAGCGACAAAGTTCGCCACAGCCCATCATGCAGACGACCAGCTCGAAACGATCCTGATGTCGGGTCTGCGGGGGACGCTGCAATCCGGCTCGTTCGGGATGCCATCGAGCCGTCCGTTCGGAAACGGCCAGCTTGTGCGTCCTCAATTGGCAGTGACGAAACAGGAGATCGCCATTTACGCAAAAGAAAATGAGATTCCCTTCAGAGAAGACCCAAGCAACGCCGAAAACATCTATACCCGGAACAGAATCCGAAAAAATGTAGTCCCCGAATTAAAGAAGGAAAACGCTGACGTATCGAAACAGTTTGTGGAACTATCTGAAAGCCTGCAGGAAGATCAGAATTTCCTTATGGAAATGGCCCAGGAAAAATTGGATTTGCTGGTTGCCGCAAAAAATCAGGAAATTTCGTTGTCAGCCGAAAGATTCAGATCCTATGCATCTGCTTTACAAAAAAGAATGGTTCTACTACTATTAAACTATCTATATGGCGGCGAGCAAGTAAATGTCACAAGACAACTTGCCGACCAAGTGCAGGGGATGATGCAGAGTTCTTCTGGCACCGTTTTTTTGCATTTGCCGCAAAATTATATGATGATTCGTCAATATGATTATGTTTTATTCAGTCGCCGAGACTTGGAAGCGGCTCCTGCAGAATTCAATTCACCGATTACCGGTGAATGGTCAGGAGCCGTGAATAACTTTCGTTATAAACTGATTTCTATGCAGCATTTCGAAGAACAGGAAGATGCTGTTGCATGGTATTTCTCGGAAACTGCCGAGCCGCAGCTGAAGATTCGCAGCAGGCTCCCGGGAGACCGGATCCAATTGCCGGGTATGGGAAATTCCAAGAAAGTAGCCAGGCTGATGATCGATGAGAAGGTTCCCGCTCCTTTGCGGAAGGGATGGCCCGTCATCACAGACAGCAATGGCGAAGTTTTACTGGTGTCGGGTTTGCGCCCGTCACTGCATATCAGCCGTTTCCCGCGCCAGCAGGATAACTGGGTGCTTATGGAACAAAAATGTGAAGATCGCGAAAGCGAATTATAGGAGGCCCACTTATGTTACAGAAAGACATCGAAGAAATCTTGATCTCTGAGGAAAGATTACAGGAAAAAGCACGTGAACTCGGAGAAACCTTAACAAATGATTACAAGGATAAATATCCTTTGGCAATCGGCGTATTAAAAGGTGCTATGCCTTTTATGGGCGATTTGATGAAACGTTTTGACGGCTATGTGGAAATGGATTTCATGGATGTTTCCAGCTACGGCAACGCAACTGTTTCTTCAGGCGAAGTCAAAATCATCAAAGATCTTAATGCCAGTGTGGAAGGGCGTGATCTGCTGATCATCGAAGATATCATCGACAGCGGGCTGACGCTCAGCTATTTGGTGGACCTCTTCAAATACCGGAAAGCGAATTCGATCAAGATCGTTACGCTTCTTGACAAGCCATCCGGCCGTAAAGTGGATTTGAAAGCGGATTACATCGGCTTTGAAGTGCCTGATGCATTCGTTGTCGGATACGGCCTTGATTTTGCAGAAAAATACCGCAACCTGCCTTATATCGGGATTCTCAAGCCAGAGGTTTACAGCGAAGAACAGGAATAGACATAAGTAGTTCACATGATGCCGATTTAGCCCGTCAGGCGAGTGCTTATCGTTGTATGCTTAAATGTTCCTATGTTAGTATTTAGTATAGTTTTGGGAAACTTTGTGAGGAGGCTCGGGATGAATCGAATATTTCGATACACCATATTTTATTTACTGATTTTCCTAGTTATCATCGGTATTCTGGGGACATTTAATAATAGTGGACAACCTACTGAAGAATTAGGATACGACGAATTTTTGCAGGCATTGGAAAATGAAGAAATCCAGGAAGTCACGATACAGCCTACATCCATGGTTTATGAAGTTACAGGTTCATTGAACGATTACAATGAAGACCAGACGTTTGTAACGAATATTCCGTTGGAAAATGAAGCTTTAATGAATCAAATCGATGAAATTGCGCGAGCTGACGGTGCTGAAATCAAGTACCTTGAAGCTCCTCAGACAAGCGGTTGGGTTCAGTTCTTCACTGGCATCATTCCCTTCATCATCATCTTCATCCTTTTCTTCTTCTTGCTAAACCAGTCACAAGGCGGCGGAGGCGGCCGTGTGATGAACTTCGGCAAAAGTAAAGCGAAGCTGTATGACGATCAGAAGCAGAAAGTGCGCTTCAATGATGTAGCGGGAGCGGACGAAGAGAAACAGGAATTGGTCGAAGTGGTCGACTTCCTGAAAGATCCACGCAGATTCGCCGATATCGGCGCGCGTATACCGAAAGGGATTTTGTTGGTCGGACCTCCGGGTACCGGTAAAACATTGCTGGCCCGTGCGGTTGCAGGAGAAGCAGGAACGCCGTTCTTCTCGATCAGTGGTTCTGATTTCGTGGAAATGTTCGTAGGGGTCGGGGCATCCCGTGTCCGTGACCTGTTCGAAAACGCCAAGAAAAACGCACCTTGTATCATCTTCATTGATGAGATTGATGCGGTCGGACGCCAGCGTGGTGCAGGCCTCGGCGGCGGACATGACGAACGTGAACAGACATTGAACCAGCTATTGGTTGAAATGGATGGTTTCGGCGCTAACGAAGGAATCATCATTATTGCTGCAACTAACCGTCCGGATATCCTGGATCCGGCACTTCTGCGCCCTGGCCGTTTCGACCGCCAGATCACAGTTGGCCGTCCGGATGTTAAAGGACGCGAAGAAGTATTGAAAGTCCATGCGCGCAACAAGCCGCTTGATGAGAGCGTGGACATGAAAGCTATCGCTCAGCGGACGCCAGGTTTCTCTGGCGCCGATCTGGAGAATTTATTGAACGAGGCGGCACTTGTTGCAGCCCGCCGCAATAAACTCAAAATTGATATGTCCGATATCGATGAAGCTACGGACCGTGTAATTGCGGGACCAGCTAAAAAGAATCGCGTCATCTCGAAAAAAGAACGCAATATCGTCGCTTACCATGAATCAGGCCATACGGTCATCGGTTTGGTACTCGATGATGCGGATATCGTTCATAAAGTAACCATCGTTCCTCGCGGACAAGCAGGCGGATACGCTGTAATGCTTCCACGTGAAGACCGTTACTTTATGACGAAACCGGAGTTGCTTGATAAGATTGCCGGATTGCTTGGCGGACGTGTCGCCGAGGATCTGACATTCGGTGAAGTTTCAACCGGCGCGCATAACGATTTCCAGCGTGCAACGGCTATCGCCCGCAGCATGGTGACGGAATACGGCATGAGCGATAAGATCGGACCGATCCAATTCGGTCAGGCGCAAGGCGGAAACGTCTTCCTTGGGCGCGATTTTAATTCAGAACAGAATTATTCAGATGCCATCGCATTTGAAATTGACCAGGAAATCCAACGCATCATCAAAGAGCAATACATCCGCACAAAAGAGATTCTTACCGACAACAAAGAACTTCTTGAATTGCTTGCGCAGACATTGCTTGAAGTTGAAACTTTGGATGCCGCTCAAATTCAGCATCTGAAAGAACATGGTACTTTGCCGGAGCGTTCATATGAAGCACTGAACGGCGAGTATGAAGACAAAAACGTCGACCTGGAAAAAGACGCGGAAATTCCTGACGTAACAGGAGCACCAAGCGATCCTTCAGCTGGAGATCTTCCGAGTGAAGAGCCATCCACTGGAGAAGTGAAAGATCCGATCCGGGAAGACCGTAAGTAATAAGCTGAAAGCTGGCGTCCGATTCCATTAGGGAATAGGCGCCAGCTTTTTTTCTTTCCTATGAAACTATGGTATGATATTTTGGAAAATTGCAGATAAATGGGGACCGCGAAATGATTCTAGTAATGGATATCGGCAACAGCAATATCGCTATAGGTATTTATGATCGGGATACACTGATTCATCACTGGCGCATGGAAACAGCCCGACATAAAACGGAAGATGAATATGGCATGAAGATCAAAGCCTTTCTGCAGGACGCCGGATTGGAATTCAAGAATATCAAAGGCATTATCATGTCATCGGTAGTTCCGCCGATCATGTTTTCATTAGAACGCATGGCTTTGAAATATTTTGATATTAAACCATTGATTGTAGGCCCAGGATTGAAAACCGGTTTGAACATTAAATACGATAATCCGCGTGAAGTAGGCGCAGACCGGATCGTGAATGCGGTGGCAGCCATCCATGAATACGGAGGCCCGCTCATTATTGCCGATTTCGGTACGGCGACAACCTATTGCTATATCAATGAAGCCCATCAATACATGGGGGGAGCCATTGCGCCGGGAATCGGCATTTCAACGGAAGCGCTCTACAGCCGGGCGGCAAAATTGCCGCGTATTGAAATTGCCCGTCCGGACAGTGTCGTTGGAAAAAATACGGTCTCTGCTATGCAAGCCGGCATCGTCTATGGTTTTGTCGGCCAGGCGGAAGGCATCATCGCACGAATGAAAAACCAAAGTGCTGAAAAGCCGATGGTCGTTGCGACTGGAGGAATGGCAAACTTGATAGCGTCGGAATCAAAGCTCATCGATAAAGTGGAACCATTTTTAACATTAAAAGGACTCTACCTGATTTATAAGCGCAATGAAGCATAACAAGAGAGGGCGATTGGAATGGCAGATTATTTAGTGCGGGGACTGGGCTTTGGCGGCAGTGTCCGGGCATTTGCGGTGGACAGCACCGAAACAGTGGGGGAAGCACAAAAGAGGCATATGATGTGGCCGACTGCTACAGCGGCAGTAGGTCGCTTAATGACAGGCGGCGTTATGTTCGGCGCAATGCTGAAGGGCGATGACAAAGTCGTTTTGAAAATTGATGGTGGCGGGCCTATGGGTGCAATTCTTGTGGACAGCAACGCCCGTGGCGGAGTGCGGGGCTACCCCCAAAATCCCCAGACTCATCTCGATCTCAGTTCTGCCGGCAAATTGGACGTTGGCGGAGCAGTCGGCAAAGACGGCATGCTTTCAGTAATCAAAGACCTTGGCATGCGCGATTTTTTCACGGGGCAGAGTCCAATTGTATCAGGTGAAATTGCCGAAGACCTGACTTATTATTTTGCTGTATCTGAACAGATTCCTTCTTCAGTGGGCCTTGGCGTGCTGGTGGATACGGACAACTCCGTTCTGGCCGCCGGCGGTTTTATTGTACAAATCATGCCGGATGCGGAAGAAGGGGCGATTTCCAGGCTCGAAGAACGTCTGGCCCAAATCGATCCTGTTTCAACAATGATCAAACGCGGCTTAAGCCCTGAAGATATTCTGAAAGAAATTTTTGGTGAAGGCAATATTGAAATTCTGGATTCAATACCGGTGAAGTTTGAATGCAATTGCTCCAAAGAACGCTTTGCGGAAGGAATTATCAGTTTGGGGAAAGAAGAAATCCAAAGAATGATTGAAGAAGACGGCTCAGCTGAAACGCAATGCCATTTCTGTCTGGAAACCTACAGTTACTCAAAAGAAGAATTGGAAGCGATGATCGATGAGCTACAATCGTGACCATGGTCGCCCTGGCACATCACCGGGTGAAGCGGGCAGACCGAGAAGAAGATTAAAAACAAAACCTTTGATGTACCTGTTGCTGATTTTATTCGCAGGAAATCTATTATGGTTTATCGCCTGGCTGATACCGGACAATCCGGGGGGAAATGAAGAAGTGGCTTCTGTCAGCGGCAAAGAAATCACCCGACAGGAATGGATGGCGGCAATGGAAGAACAGCATGGACGCGAAACACTCCTTGAACTCGTCAACCTCCAAGTGATGGAAACGGCGGCAAAGGAGTACGGCATCAAAGTAAGTGACAAAGAAGTGGACCTGGAGCTGGCGATGATGCGTTCAGCGCGTGACGGCAGTGAAAAAACACTGTATTCCGCTGATGAAGAGCGGATGCGTGAAAAAGTGAAGTCGCAATTGATTCTTGAAAAAGTGCTGACGAAAGATGTCGTCATTGAAGAAGCTGCCATAGAAACCTTCTATCAGGACAACCAGGCTCTTTACGATATCCCGGACTCCTACAGAACGCGGATGATTGTGCTGCAATCAACGGAAGAAGCACAGGGTGTAATTGAAGAACTTGAAAACGGCTCTTCGTTCGAAGCCCTGGCGCGGGAACGTTCGATCGATACAGCAACCGGCAGCCTCGGCGGTGATATCGGCTATGTGGTCCCTGGCCAATCCACTATCGACGCGGCGGTAACGAATGCTGTCGCTTCCGTGGAAACGGATAAATGGTCGGAACCGCTGACGATGGCGGATGGCCGGGTGGCTGTAATAACAGTAACCGATAAGGCGCATGGCCAGACATTTACATACAAAGATGTGGAAAGCCATATCAGCCGTGAGCTGGCTTTGGAGCAATTGCCGCAATCCGTGACTCCGGAAGCATTCTGGCAGGAGTTCGACACCGAATGGTTCTACGGCGAATAAATTCAAAAGCCAATCCAGCTGTTTGACATTGAGGGATAAACATTGATACGATGAACCCATGAAATGCCGATTAAACTACTAGGGATTAGGAGTGTTGAATAATGGCTCGTATTGCAAATGATATTACAGGATTGATTGGGCAAACGCCTATCGTCAAGTTAAATCGTATGACTGGTGCAGAGGATGCGGAAGTCTACTTGAAATTGGAGTATTTCAACCCGGGCAGCAGTGTGAAAGACCGCATTGCGCTGTCCATGATCGAAGCGGCTGAAAAATCCGGAGATTTAAAAGAAGGCGATGTTATCATCGAACCGACAAGCGGAAATACCGGCATAGGCTTAGCAATGATTGCAGCTGCAAAAGGCTATAAAGCGATTTTGGTTATGCCGGATACGATGAGCATGGAACGCCGCAACCTTCTTCGTGCTTATGGAGCGGAACTTATTCTGACTCCAGGAGCGGAAGGGATGAACGGCGCGATCAAGATGGCCGAACAGCAAGCAACTGAAAACAATTGGTTCATGCCGCAGCAATTCAATAACGAAGCAAATCCGGAAGTTCACCGTCTGACTACGGGTCCTGAAATCGTGGAAGCGATGGGCGATCAGCTGGATGCCTTTGTTTCAGGTATCGGAACAGGCGGAACTATCACGGGAGCCGGACAAGTATTGAAAGAGAAATACCCTGATATTCTTATTGCAGCAGTGGAGCCATCCGATTCACCAGTTTTATCGGGTGGTAAACCAGGACCACATAAAATCCAGGGAATTGGAGCGGGCTTTGTTCCAAAAGTATTGAATACAGAGATTTACGATGAAGTAATCCAAGTCTCGAATGACCAGTCCTACGAAACGGCGCGTAAAGTTGCCCGTGAAGAAGGTATTCTGGGCGGCGTTTCTTCAGGTGCTGCAGTATATGCAGCCCTTCAACTGGCGAAACGCCTCGGAAAAGGCAAGAAAGTGCTGGCAGTTCTTCCATCCAACGGCGAACGCTACCTCAGCACTCCGTTATACCAATTCGAAGAAAATAACTGATAAAATGAGGGGTATGCTGACGCATGCCTCTTTTTTTGTGGTATAAAACCGATTATTCGCGTTAAGATAGAGTCAGATAATATTTCCCGGGAAATAAAATAAGCTTTTATTGAAATGGACGGTGGCGATCTTGAAGATTGATTTTAATGCGAAAACGCTGGTAATGGGTATATTGAATGTAACCCCCGATTCGTTTTCCGATGGCGGTAAGTATAATTTTGTCGAAAATGCTGTGGAACATGCAAAAGCAATGGTGGCGGATGGCGCTGATATTATTGATATAGGCGGAGAGTCTACTCGTCCGGGACATAAACAGATTTCTGTCGAAGAGGAAATCAGCCGGGTCGTCCCGGCGATTAAGGCATTGAAAGCCGAGTTGGATATTGCGATTTCAATCGATACATATAAATCGGAAGTAGCGGAAGCCGCTATCACTGCAGGAGCCGATATTATCAATGACATTTGGGGAGCAAAGTACGATTCTGCAATAGCGGCAGTGGCGGCCAAACATCAAGTGCCCATCATTTTGATGCATAACCGTAACGATACGTCATATACAGATTTCTGGAATGAAGTGAAAAATGACATGGAAGAGAGTATCCGAATCGCTTTGGCGGCCGGTGTTCAAAAAGATCAGATATGGCTTGATCCGGGCATTGGATTTGGTAAAGTTACGCAACAGAACATCGAGATGATGCAATTATTGGAGCCATTTTGCGGATTGGGCTATCCGGTTTTATTGGGGACGTCGCGTAAATCATTGATCGGAAAGGTTTTGGATCTACCGGTGAGCGAGCGGCTGGAAGGTTCCTTGGCGACGGCCTGCTACGGTGCGAGCAAAGGGTGCAGCATCGTTCGTGTTCATGACGTCAAAGAGACAGTGCGAGCTTTAAAAATAACGGATGTTCTGAATGGCAAAGTAACTTACAAGGGGGCAGAATAATGGATTATATTCATTTGAATGAGATGGAGTTCTATGGTTACCACGGAGTTTTTCCTGAAGAGACGAAACTTGGTCAACGCTTCCGTTTGACGGTTTCGCTAGCTGTAGATTTAAAAAAGGCTGGAGAAACTGATGGCTTGGAGCACACCGTCCATTACGGGGAAGTCTACAGTGTATGCCAGTCAGTAATAGAGGGGAATCCGAAAAAGCTTCTGGAGGCAGTAGCAGAAAGCCTTGCTGCTGAGATACTTTCCACTTTTTCATTAGTAAAAGGGATTCGGATTCAATTGATCAAACCCGATCCGCCGATTCCTGGTCATTATAAATCCGTAGCGGTCGATATCACCAGAGGAGCGTTCACATGAATAAAAGTTATTTGTCGCTCGGATCGAATATGGGGGATCGTGTGGGGATGCTCCGGCAGGCAGTGCGTTTATTGAAAGAGCATCCGGCAATCAATGTTATGAAAATTTCTTCTTTATATGAAACGGCTCCTGTCGGATTTACTGAGCAGGATGCATTTCTGAATATGGTTGTTCAATTGCAAACTGATCTCAATGCTTATGAATTGCTGGAAATATGCCAGGACATCGAACAAACATTGGATAGAAAACGAGAAATTCGATGGGGCCCCCGGACAATTGACCTTGATATTCTGCTTTATAATCAGGATGAATTTGAAACGGAAAATCTGGTCATACCGCATCCGCGGATGCATGAACGCGCTTTTGTGCTAGTTCCGTTGCTGGAACTTGATCCGGAACTGGATTTCATTGAACCTGAAAGAGAGGGCATAGAGATTTGGAAGACTTATAATAGTGTGGAATCATTTTTGCTTGAAGAATAGAATGGCAATTGAAGCTGTAAGAAATGTTAAGTCAGCAGAGGATATTCAGCGGTCTTAAATTTCCGGCAGCTTTTTTTATGTAGGAAGATGAGAAATTGTGTACAATAGATAAATACACGAACGAGCGTGGTTTTTTATAAATAAAGGAGTGTAGGGAATGTCAGAAGAGTTAAATGATCAAATATTGGTGAGACGACAAAAAATGCAAACTTTACGTGATAGCGGAATGGATCCATTCGGCTCCCGTTTCGAACGCACACATTTATCTGAAGAAATCGTACAGCAATACGATAAATTTTCCAAAGAAGAATTGGAAGAGGCGGGGCACGAAGTAGTAATAGCCGGCCGTATTATGACAAAACGTGGTAAAGGGAAAGCTGGATTTGCCCATCTTCAGGATTTAAAAGGCCAAATTCAGATCTACGTCCGTAAAGATGCTATTGGAGAAGAAGCATACAATTTCTTTAATACAGCAGATTTAGGAGACATTATCGGAGTTAAGGGTACTGTCTTTAAAACTAATGTTGGTGAATTATCTGTAAAAGCTAAAGAAGTTGAGTTTCTTACAAAAGCTTTGCGTCCGCTGCCTGAAAAATTTCACGGACTGAAAGACGTTGAACAACGTTACCGTCAGCGCTATCTGGATTTAATTACAAGTGAAGACAGCAAAGAGACTTTCATTCTCCGCAGCCGAATTATCCAGTCAATGCGCCGCTATCTGGACAACTTAGGTTTTCTTGAGGTTGAAACGCCGATGCTGCATTCAATCGCCGGAGGAGCAGCCGCTCGCCCGTTCGTAACGCATCATAACGCGTTGGACATGGAATTATATATCCGGATCGCCATAGAACTTCATTTGAAGCGCCTAATTGTCGGCGGACTTGAAAAGGTTTATGAAATTGGCCGTGTATTCCGCAACGAAGGAATCTCCACTCGTCACAACCCGGAATTCACCATGCTCGAATTATATGAAGCATATGCAGACTATAACGATGTAATGGAACTTACAGAGAATCTGGTGGCTCATGTGGCACAAGAAGTACTTGGAACGACTACTGTCAGCTACAATGGAGAAGAGATTAATCTTGCGCCAGGCTGGAAACGTCTCCATATGGCAGATGCCGTTAAAGAATATGTAGGCGTGGACTTTTGGAAGCCGATGGCCAAAGAAGAAGCACAAGCTTTAGCGAAAGAACATAATATTGAAATAAAACCTACTATGGAAACAGGTCATATTCTGAACGAATTCTTTGAACAAAAGGTAGAAGAACAATTGGTGCAACCTACATTTATTTATGGTCATCCAGTTGAAATTTCACCTCTTGCCAAAAAGAACCCGGAAGATGAACGTTTCACAGACAGATTTGAATTATTTATTGTACGCAGAGAGCATGCAAATGCTTTTACCGAATTAAATGATCCTATAGACCAGCGTCAACGTTTCGAAGCCCAACTTATAGAAAAAGCAGAAGGCAACGATGAAGCACATGAAATGGATGAAGATTTTATTGAAGCACTTGAATATGGTATGCCTCCAACTGGCGGTTTGGGAATTGGCATCGACAGATTGATAATGCTGTTAACTGATTCAGCCTCAATTAGAGACGTTCTTTTATTCCCCCAAATGCGTCCGAGAGATTAAGCTTTTATAGAAGAAAAGCCCATTTTAAAACGGGCTTTTTCTTTTTCTAAAAAAGCGCTTGTCTTTTTTTAGAAGCAATGATACAATATTTCTTGTCGCGTTTTTGATTCGCGTTTAAGCTTCAAAAAGATTAAACGATTTTATTGTTGACATCATTTAAAGAAGCTGGTAATATTGAAAAGTCGCTGTCAGGTACGGCGATATAGATTAAATGAACCTTGAAAACTGAACAGCAAAACGTCAACAAACAAAC
>NZ_PJBO01000075.1:0-39889 GCF_002836425.1 Planomicrobium sp. MB-3u-38
TCAAAAAATATGGGTCAGTAGCTCAGTTGGTAGAGCATTAGATTGAAGCTCTAAGTGTCGGCGGTTCGATTCCGTCCTGACCCACCATTTTTGCGGGTGTAGTTTAGTGGTAAAACCTCAGCCTTCCAAGCTGATGATGAGGGTTCGATTCCCTTCACCCGCTCCATTTTAGCATTATGGGCCTATAGCTCAGCTGGTTAGAGCGCACGCCTGATAAGCGTGAGGTCGATGGTTCGAGTCCATTTAGGCCCACCATTCCGAAGTAGCTCAGTGGTAGAGCACCGCACTGTTAATGCGATGGTCGTAGGTTCGAGTCCTACCTTCGGAGCCATACTGGGGAAGTACTCAAGTGGCTGAAGAGGCGCCCCTGCTAAGGGTGTAGGTCGGGCAACCGGCGCGAGGGTTCAAATCCCTCCTTCTCCGCCAGTAATTGGCCCCTTGGTCAAGCGGTTAAGACACCGCCCTTTCACGGCGGTAACACGGGTTCGAATCCCGTAGGGGTCATACCTTTTAAAAAACGCTCTGCAATAAAATGCAGAGCGTTTTTTTATTGTCTAAAATTTTATTTGGATTGATAATTGGTTGAAGACTTAAATAGAATTAGAATAATTATAAAAAGCATCCTCATTATGAGAATGCTTTAATATGTTTTACAAAATGTGCCCGAGCAATAAACCTATAGCCAGTAAGAAGGCAAAGAGAGTATTTGTGATTCCCGTATCTTTCATTGCAGGCATTACTTTTAAAGGCTCCGTAAAGCGTTTGAAAATCTGTATGATTTTAACTGGCTTGATGATGCTAAGGAAAACTAATAGTGCCCATGGAGTGATCATACCGAATAATACCATAGCAGCTATCCAGGCATATGAAAGAACGAAGAATGCCAGCAGTATATTAACTGCAGCCGGACGGCCGACAAGAATTGCCAAGGTTTTACGGCCGCTTGCAGCATCACCGACTATGTCCCGGATATTATTGGACATCATAATAGCCGCTACAAGAAGTGTACTGGGTACAGATAATAGAATGGCATCTTGAGTAATCGTGCCAGTTTGGATGTAAAAAGCAATAATGACGATAAGAAAACCCATGAACAATCCGGAAAACAGTTCACCAAAAGGAGTATAAGCGATAGGATAGGGCCCACCTGTATATAAATAGCCGACCATCATGGCTATTCCGCCAACCGCTATCAGCCACCAGCTGGTTTCCATGCATATATAGATGCCAAGAACCCCAGCTATAGCGTACAAAATGAACGCAAGAGCAAGAACAGTTTTGGGTTTCACACCATTACGAACAATTGCTCCGCCAATCCCTACAGACTTTTCGTTGTCCAAGCCACGGGCAAAATCGTAATACTCATTGAACATATTGGTTGCTGCTTGTATCAATAGGCTGGCAACGAGCATTGCAGCAAATAAAAGCCAATCAATCTGTGTATCTCTTATAGCGATCATCGTTCCTAAGAAAACTGGAGCAAATGACGCTGTCAAAGTGTGCGGACGGGTTAACTGCCACCAGACGCGCCAGCCGCTGTCCGCATGTAAAGTTGTTGTCATGTTGTATCTCTCCTCTATATATTCCATATTATATTGTACTGCAAATTTGTTCGGATTACAGCAAATGTTGTGCTGATTTTAGGAGAAAAGAGTATGATAGAGGGTAGAGATTAAAAAGTTTGTGAGCTTGTCCAGGAATACTGGGGGCTACCATATAAACGGAGGTAATTTGATGAATCGACCACAGTATTCATCGGCCGAAAAACAAGATAATTCAAGGTATGTCGCATGTCGCTTTTATACAGAAACGATTGAGGTAAACAGAATGTCAGCTTTGGCATTTTTCGAAGCAGGGGAAACTTTTTACAAAGGAAAACGATTCTTCTGGCAAAACCCGGAGAAAACTTTTACACTTGTCGGCCTGGGACATGCACATGTATTAACGGCGTCGAATCACCAAGGGCGGTTTGAAGATGTCAAAAGTAATTGGCAAAGCTTATGCAAGCAAATTGTTAATGAAGAACATTTCGTAGAGCCGATTCTATTTGGCGGTTTTTCGTTTGATCCTTTAAACAAGTCGAAAAGTATATGGCGCGAGTTTCCTGAAGCTTATTTCGCAGTGCCGACTTTCCAGTTGGTGATAAAAAATGACCGTGCATATATCAGCATTCACTTGATTACTAAAAAAGAAGATACTTTCCCTGAATTTGAAGCATTGCGGAAAGAACGGGATAAGTTGATCCATGCTGCACAAGTATCTGAACCTGTTGCTTATAAAAAACCTGAAGTCACCGGTAGGGAAGAGCTGAAGAAAGATTCGTATCTTTCTTCAATCGATAAAGTGACTGGAGTGATTAAGGCAAAACAGGCGGATAAAGTCGTTATAGCCAGAGTATTAAGGTTGGACTTTGACAAATCTTTATCCTCTTCATCAGCCCTATATCAGGTTTCGAAAGAACAGCCTGAAAGCTTCCTTTTCGGACTTGAATCTGAAGAACAATTCTTTTTTGGAGCTACGCCTGAACGTCTTGTGAAAGTTGAAGATCGACAGGCTTTATCCACTTGTCTGGCTGGCTCAACTCCAAGAGGGAAAACTGTCGAAAAAGATAATGAGCTTGGCAATGAATTATTGAATGACAGAAAGAATCGTTCTGAACATCAGTATGTAGTGGACATGATCAGTAATGTTTTTTCAATTCATTGCAGCGAACAGTTTGTGCCAAAAAAACCAAAATTGATGAAGGTAAGAGATATCCAGCATCTTTATACACCGGTTGAAGGTGAATTGAAGCAAGGATCGAATTTGATTGACCTTGTACGCGACCTACACCCGACACCGGCACTTGGCGGGGAACCGCGCCAGTCGGCCCTTAGCCTGATCAGACAGTATGAAACGATGAATCGGGGCTTCTATGCTGCGCCCATCGGCTGGATAGATGCGAAAGGCGATGGCGAGTTTGCCGTGGCGATCCGTTCGGCTTTATTGGATGGGAAAGAAGCTTATTTATATGCAGGGGGTGGAATCGTCGAAGATTCTACTCCGGAGTCGGAGTATGCTGAGACTTGGGTGAAATTCCGTCCGATGCTTCGTGCCTTGGGAGGTCAATTGAGTGACGAATCGTAAATATCTTACCGAATATGTTTCTGCGTTCACCCATAGCTTGGTGAATCAGGGAGTGAAGAATGTGGTGATCAGTCCGGGTTCGCGGTCGACACCACTGGCTTATGCCTGTATGAAGGAAGAGGGGCTGACTGTTTACCGTCAGATTGATGAGCGATCGGCTGCTTATTTTGCATTGGGCATGGCGAAAGCTTCTAGACTACCGGTGATGCTTCTTTGCACATCAGGAACGGCAGCGGCAAATTACTTTCCTGCAATAGTCGAAGCTTTCTATGCCAGAATTCCATTGATCGTTGTGACGGCTGACCGTCCGCATGAGCTTCGGGAAGTCGGAGCGCCCCAGGCAATCAATCAAATCGATCTTTTCGGATCACATGTTAAATGGTCGGTCGATTTGCCGATGCCTGAACCTGAAAACCGTTTGGATTTTTTGGTGCGCCATCTACACCGTTCAGTTAAAAGTGCAGTCTCTGAGCCGAGAGGTCCGGTTCACTTAAATGTGCCTTTCCGTGAACCGTTGATCCTGGATTTTGAACAGCAGTATGACAGTGCAGGTGAAATAACTCACTTGAAAGGTGAGGCACGATTATCGCAGTCGGTTGAGCAATTCTTAATGGAAACTGTACAGACTGACAAGGGGCTCCTGGTTATCGGTGAAATGACCGAGAAGATGCCTGCTGAGTTTTGGTCATTTATCCGTAAATTGAATTGGCCGGTGATTGCAGATCCTTTGTCAAATGTTCGCGGGAATGTAGAGGATAATTGCAAGGATTTAATAATCGACAGCTATGACGCCATTCTGAAAAGCGAAGTATTTAAAGGGGTGATGGAGCCTGATGTGGTCATTCGTATCGGTCCACAGCCTGTCTCAAAACCTTTAACGCTTTATTTGGCTGCTGTAAAACCGAAAACGTACGCTGTTTTTGATGAATCACCGATGATGCGGGATGCGCAATCTGTTGTTACCCATCATATCCAGGCTTCTACAGATGGTTTTTGGCAACTGCCGATCGAGGTTAAGAAATCCAATTCTTATACCGAGAAATGGACAGCTGCTTCCGAGTTATTCTGGGAACTTGCAGAAGTCCATTGCAATGAAAAATTGGATGAAGGTGTGCTTGCGAAAGTTCTTTTTGATGAACTCGACAATTGTGACCTTATTGTCAGCAGCAGCATGCCGATCCGTGACACGGATACTTATTTCAAGACGACATCACGTGATGTCATGATTTATGCAAACCGCGGAGCCAATGGCATCGACGGCGTCGTGTCGACGGCATTCGGCGTACAGGCAGCGAAGAAGCGCCCGGCATATCTGTTTATCGGGGACTTATCGTTCCTGCATGACATGAACGGGTTGATTTCTTCAAAAATGCAGGAGACGGATTTGACGATAATTGTGATGAACAACGACGGTGGTGGAATCTTCTCATATCTGCCGCAGTCACAGGAAGAACGTTATTTTGAAGAACTGTTCGGTACTCCTACCGGATTGAAATTTGAGGATGCTGCGAGAATGTATGATGCTGATTATGCAGCTGTCGAAACGAAAGAGCAATTTGTTGAAGCGCTTCATAAGAAAAAACAAAAGGCCGTTAAGATTGTCGAAGTGTTTACGGACCGCGAAACGAATGTGCGGGTCCATAGAGAGTTATGGAATCGGCTGATTGAGGAGCTGGACGGCCATGGAAATTGAAGGCGTCAATTATCATATTGAACTGATGAATGAAGATAAAGATCAGACGCTGGTACTTCTCCATGGCTTTACAGGAAGCACCAAAACTTGGCACAAGGTAATTACTGGTTTCAAAGAATATAAAATCGTGCTTATCGATTTGCTTGGCCATGGCAGCACCGACAGTCCGAAAGATCCTGAACGGTATTCGATGGAGCTGCAGCTGTGGGATTTGGAAAAGATATTTGACCATTTGGGACTTGCGAACTTTGCATTAGGAGGTTACTCGATGGGCGGAAGAACGGCTCTTGCCTATGCCTGTAAATTTCCTGAAAGGCTTTCGGTTTTATTGCTGGAAAGTTCTTCGCCTGGTTTAAAGACTGAAGAACAACGAAGCGAACGCCGAGAGCGTGATGAAGCGCTGGCGGAGCGGATTGTCAGTAGAGGAATTGTTTCTTTTGTCGACAGCTGGGAAAAAGTATCGCTTTTTAGAACACAGGACGCATTGCCCGAGCATGTTAAAGCAGAAGTCAGGGAAGAACGGCTGGCTCAAGATCCAATCGGTTTGGCAAACAGCCTGATCGGCATGGGCACGGGTGCGCAAGGATCCTATTGGGAAGCAATAAGCCAGCTGCAGCTGCCGGTTTTATTGGTTACAGGACAGATGGATGAGAAGTTTACGGCGATTGCGGAAGAGATGGTTTCTTTGATGCCGAATGCCGAACACAGGGAGATTATGGCGGGACATGCTTTACATGTGGAAAAACCTGCTGAATTTGCTACAATAGTAGGGGAGTATTTAAAAATGAATTTTTTAGGAGGAAAATCATGACACGTGAATGGGTAAGTGAACGTACATATGAAGATATCAAATATGAAATTTATAACGGGATTGCGAAGATTACAATCAACCGTCCGGAAGTGCGCAATGCATTCCGTCCAAAAACGGTCCATGAATTGATCGACGCGTTTTCACGCGCTCGCGATAATTCTGACGTTGGCGTTATCGTATTGACTGGCGAAGGGGAAAAAGCCTTCTGTTCAGGCGGGGACCAAAGCGTCCGCGGACATGGCGGTTATGTTGGGGAAGATGAGATTCCACGTTTGAACGTTCTTGATCTTCAGCGGTTGATCCGTGTAATTCCTAAACCGGTTGTAGCGATGGTTGCTGGATATGCAATCGGCGGCGGGCACGTATTGCACGTTGTATGTGATTTGACGATCGCTGCTGACAACGCACGTTTCGGCCAAACTGGCCCTCGTGTCGGTTCGTTTGACGCTGGCTATGGTTCAGGTTACCTTGCTCGCATCATCGGCCACAAGAAAGCGCGTGAAATCTGGTACCTGTGCCGTCAGTACGACGCTCAGGAAGCACTTGATATGGGCCTTGTGAACACTGTGGTGCCATACGAGCAGCTTGAAGATGAAACAGTGAAATGGTGCGAAGAAATGCTTGAAATGAGCCCGACGGCACTTCGCTTCGTAAAAGCGGCGATGAACGCGGATACGGATGGCCTTGCTGGACTTCAGCAAATGGCTGGTGACGCTACGTTGCTTTACTACACAACGGACGAAGCGAAAGAAGGCCGCGACGCGTTCAAAGAAAAACGCAAGCCGGACTTCGGTCAATTCCCGCGTTTCCCTTGATCTTAAATAATTGAAAGCTGTCCTCTCGGGGGCAGCTTTTTTTAGAATGAACGGAGAGTGTTGGAAGTGTCGATTCAATATAGGAGTTTTACCAAACTGGAGCCAGGAGAGTTATTGGATGGACTGGTTTCATTGCATACGGAAGTTTTTGGCAGTTCAGATGATTTGGCTGGAAGAATGGCTGAAAAACCGAAATTACATATAGATCTTGCATTGGATGACGAAAGGGTAATAGGCTATAAAATCGGCTACGCCTTAAACCGGGAGCAATTTTACAGCTGGCTTGGTGGTGTTGATGAAAGGTATCGGCATCAGGGAATAGCGCGCGAATTAATGGAGCGGCAGCATGAATACGCGCGGGATGAGTCATATAACGCCGTAAGGACCCATACAAAGAATAAATGGCGAAGTATGCTGCTGTTGAACATTCAAAGCGGCTTTGACGTCATCGGCACTTATACAGACGATACCGGAGAATCGAAAATTATTTTAGAAAAGAAGCTGTGAGTAAGAATTCAGCTTCACAGAAAGGAATTTTGAATAATGAGCTATCCGAACTGGCTTAGCCAAAGGGCACATTTAAGCGGCAGCCGAATGGCGCTGTCATATGGCGGGCAGCAATGGACATTCGCGGAAATCAATGATGTGGCGAAAAATTATGCAGGCAGGTTGACTTCTCTTGGCATCACTTCCGAAACAAGAGTTGCAATTCTCGCCAAATCGCATCCTGAGTCTGTGTTTGTTATGTATGCATGTCTTCATATCGGCTGTGAAATGGTCATGCTGAATGAACGGCTTTCAGCGACGGAATTGGATTATCAATTGCAAGATTCGGAAGCTGCTTATTTATTGGTGGATGAAGAACTGCAAGGGAAACTCTATTCTGGCAATAAAATCAGTTTTTCCGAGATTCAAAATGCAACGCCTTCCAAATTCACAACCGAAAAAGATTGGGCAGAGGATCGGACGATTTCAATCATGTATACATCCGGCACCACAGGATATCCAAAAGGTGTAAGGCAAACAGCGGAGAACCATTTCTCAAGTGCCGTTTCCTCGGCATTGAATATTGGCATTGCACCCGGGGACGTCTGGCTCTGTGTCATGCCGTTATTCCATATCAGCGGCTTTTCGATACTGATGCGGTCACTCATCTATGGCATGGGTGTACAGCTTCATCCGAAATTCGATGCAAAAGTCTGTGCTCATGAATTAAGCAACGGAACCGTGACTCATATGTCTGTGGTGGCAGTGACACTGGAGCGTGTTTTGAGTGAGCTGGAAATGGCTAACCTCCACGTTTCGCCAAATTTCAAAGCGATGCTGGCCGGCGGCGGTCCGGTACCGATTTCATATATGGAACGGGCTGAGAAGTTCGGCATCTCTGTTCTGCAGACATACGGTATGACTGAGACTTCCTCACAAACGACCACATTGCAGCCGGCAGATGCCAAACGGAAAATCGGTTCTTCCGGCAAGCCTTTATTTTTATATCAAATAAAGATCGGTGACAATGCATTACCTGGTGAAAAAGCGGAAATCCAGATTCGGGGGCCACAGGTGACACCGGGGTATATCGGCAAGTTTGCGGAGCGGGATGTGCATGAGGATGGTTGGTTCCATACGGGTGACATCGGCTATTTGGATGAAGAGGGTTTCCTGTTTGTCGTTGACCGGCGTTCGGACCTGATTGTATCCGGTGGTGAAAATGTATATCCGGCGGAGATTGAAAAGGCCTTGCTTGGGCATCCGGCAGTCCGGGAAGCCGGGGTTTGCGGCATGCCAGATGAGCAATGGGGAGAAGTGCCGGCGGCTTTTGTCGTGCTTAATGGAGAAGCGGCAATGGAAGATTTGAAGGATTTTCTGAAATCACAAATTGCCGGCTATAAAATTCCGAAAGTGATCCGCGCAGTCCACTCATTGCCGCGCAATGCTTCGAATAAAGTACTGAGAAGAGAGTTGAAATCATGGGTGTAACGATTTGGGAAATCAGTTTTCAGCGAATCCATAAAAAGCTTAAGAAACCGTTTGTCACTTCCCTGCAGACTGTGAACGAGCGTGAAGCAATCATAGTAACAGTCGTATCTGACAGCGGGTTAGAAGGTTTTGGAGAATGTGTGGCATTCTCAACTCCCTGGTATACGGAAGAAACGGTGGAAAGCTGTGCCTTTGTGATGGAGCGGGTTTTAAAGCCGTTATTGCTGGATAAGACCCTGTCATCACCTCACGAAGTGGCTACTGCCTTTACACCGGTCAAAGGCAATAATATGGCGAAAGCGGCCATCGAAATGGCTGTTTGGGACCTGTTTGCAAAATATGAAAAGGTTCCGTTATGGCAGTATATTGGCGGAATCCATAAGGATATTCCGGCAGGTGTCGTGGTTGCCGCCAATCATGACCGCCTTGTTGATGACATCAATCTTGCTGCTTCTAAAGACTATAGCCGCATCAAGATCAAAATCACCCCGGAATCCGATGTCGCTTTATTGAAGGGGGCAATCAGCCGTTATCCTGATATATTGTTTTTTGCTGATGCAAATGGCGGATTCAATAAAGACAGTTTTGACCAGCTCATTCTTTTTGATGATATCGGATTTAGATTAATTGAACAGCCTTTTGGCGAACAGGAATGGGATCTGCACACACAGGCAAAAAAACAGATGAAAACGCCGATTTGCCTGGATGAAAGCATTAAAAGTTTCCATGATGTAGAGCGGATGATCGGGATGCAGGCAGCCGATATCATTGTACTGAAAATGGGAAGGTTTGGGGGCTGGCATGAAACGTTGAAAATCGTGGAGTTATGCCGCAGCAATGGTATTGGAATGTGGGTTGGAGGCATGATTGAATTCGGTGTTTCAAAAGCCCATAACCTCGCGTTGGCTTCGCTGCCAGATATAGTGCTGCCTGGCGATTTCTCAGATTCCCGGCATTTTTGGGAACAAGACCTGATTGTACCTGAGATTGAAGTTGTCGGTGGGAAAATCGAATTGCAGCAACAGGCAGGAATCGGCTATGGTGTGGACTTAAATAAAGCTGACCTCTAAGAGGTTGGCTTTATTTTTTTGTTTTTTTATAGGTAGAATATGATACGATTAATTGGAACTTTCTGTATAGTGCGTAATTTAATTCAGTGTAAAGAAAAGGAGTCGTGAAAAGATGATGATGAAAAGATTTATCGCATCAATGGTTCTGCTCTTAATTGGTTCCATCTGTTTTACTGGAAATGTAATTGCTGTAGCCATCAATGCAGAGAGAGGCGGTCAAAGTGAAGTCGGCTACTCACTTTTGATTATCTGTGGATTATGTGTGGCGGCAATATTTTTTATCGCATTCTGGTTAGAGCGGGATTATCAATATACCCAAAAAGGAGAGGACATATCATGAATTTCTGGAAATTCATGATATCGTTTTTTATTGTCAGCACGATTGCTGATTTTACTTATCTTAAACTTGATTTCTTTCAGTACAGCTTATTTAAGGCAGATGTTTTTCAATGGGTAACACTAATCAAGTTTTTAGTGGAAATTATAATTTTTGCTGTTTTGCTTTATGGATTATACAATCTGCTGGAATTTTTGGAGAAATGGCGGATGGAACGAAAATACATTAAAACACAAAAGGAACTGGCCAATGAAGCAAAGTAAAATGAGCGCTATGAATCCAAGATTGTTTTTTAGTATATTGTTCGTGATAATTATCGGCTGGATAGCTGCAGCCACCTATGCTTTTTCGCAGGAGCTGGAACAGCCGGTTTATCTGGATCATTATTTTGAGGACTATGCACATGAAAATTTGCAAATGCAATTCTATTACATAACGAATAAGGATGATAATGAAACAGTAAACATGATAACCCTAGGCGATTTACCGGCTTTCATTGAAGACTTTCAGCAAGGGACATCCTATGTGCAGCAATTCGGCTTGCATGAATTAAGGACGCTCAGTGTCAAAATGGATCCATATGAGCTAAGTCAGTTAAAAGAGAAAGCTGTTATAAACGAAATCACCGTTTATTTGACTAATGGTGATTCATATACTGCTGACATTGGTGAAATCGTAATACATCCTGCAGAAGAGTCAACAAAACCTTATCTATCCCAAGTGTCTTCAGGAAATGGTGATTTGACAGTTTCCTATCTGGAGGCGGAAGAAGAAATAACGATAAATGGTTTTGAACCACATTTGCCTCCTTATGGTATGGCTGATTTAAATGTTCATCTACCGAGTGTTGAAGATTCCTTTAATGAAGTTAATTACGTAAAGAAGGTTGAGAAACGGCTTAAAGAAGGAAATGGTGTTGAAATACAGGACTTGGAGTTCCCTTTAAAGCTTAAGAAAAATGATGGTTTTGCACTCTCGATTCAGAATAAAGGAAACATAAAATATGTATTGAATTCATGGGCAATGATTGATGGTGAAGATAAAAACGGTACTGCTATAAGATTTCCGGCTTCTCTATATCACATTCCGATCTTGACGCGGGAGGATAGTCGTACAATTATAGAACGGAAAGGAGCGGGTAAATAAATGAAAAGATCTTTGGGACAGATTTTATATGGATACGTCTTCATTTTTCTCGCTATCCGTATTGGAGTTGACATCTTGGCGGATCCGATAGGATATTGCCTGATTGCAGCCGGTTGCTATAAAATCGGGGAAGTTATTGAAGACGGCAGGAAAGCCGCATATATCTCCATTGGATTAATTTTTATCTCAATCCCTTCGGTGTTCATTGATTTTAATCTTGTTGACAATGGGCCGTGGCATTATTACGCCAATTTTTTATTTGCTGGAGAAATTGTTCTGACCTTTTATCTGTTCAGGATGTTAATGAAGTTGGCTGCTGAAAATGGGGAAATGGGATTGTTTAATAGAACACAGCGTTTATTCAATATTTATATTCCCATAAATTTGCTTATGTTTGGTTTAAGTGCTGTCATGATAGCTTTTGTAAATGAAAGTATGCACATATTGGCATTTCTGCTGATAATCGTCTTGTTGATGTTAAATATCGCATTTATTATTCTTCTTATCGCTTTTCGAAAAGCCGTTAAAGATGAAAAGCCGCTTACTTTTGAATTGGGTGAAGGGAGTAAGGAAAAATGATGAAATTTTATATCGCTTCGAGTTTTGCCAATAAAGATAAGGTCAGAGAAGCTGCAAGTATTCTTAGAAAGGCGGGATACGTGCATACCTTTGACTGGACAGCGAATTTGCGTGCATCTTCGGTTGAAGATTTGGAGCTGTATGGAACGCTGGAGAAGAAAGCGGTGCTTGAGGCAGATTTTCTGATCGTTTTATTGCCAGCAGGAAAAGGCAGCCATATCGAATTGGGAATAGCGCTTGGACAAGGAAAAACCGTGTATCTTCTATCAGAAAGTGAAGAGCTGTTCGATTTTGAGGTTACCAGTACTTTCTATTACTTACCGGAAGTCAGGATACTAGTGGGAAAATTGAGAGACAATATCGAAACGGTCCAAAAATTCATAACACAGCAAAAAAGCGTCCGATGACAGTCATCGGACGCTTTCTGCATTTCATTTAAAAACGGGATTTCGGGACGATTTTAATGCTTTGAAAAGAAGTTGAACCAGGATGAAAACAGATGTTGAGGCCATACATGTGACAGCCAATAAAAAGAAGCTGTCGGCAAATTCCTCGTATTTGAAGGCCAAAGTCAGATAGGCGCCGTCTTCGAAGCCTGTTGGCTGATAAAAGAAAAGATGGTCAAGCAGGAGATCGAGTGTAGAGAAAAGCCAGCCGATTACGAATGCCGCAAAAATACGCATGCCGTGAGCCAGCATTTTTTCTTTTCGGTCTTCAGGAAACTTCAGCATTAGGGCCAGCAGTGCCGTACCAATGATTATAATCGGTATTTCCAATTGTTCTACATACATGGAACGGGTTAACATCAGACTTGTCAGGATCGCTGCGACTGTCATAGCGGCGAATAATTTTTTCATCCGGACCATCCTTTTCAAAAAGAAGTTATTTTCAGTATACAATAAAAATGAAAATTCCGAAAATAGGTCTTAGATTTTGTTATTATAATAGATTTAAAAAAAGAACACACCCGCAATGGGTGTGTTCTTATTTAAGAATAGTTTCGAGGACTTCCAGATTTCTTTCCATCAAAGTGAAGTAGGTTTCTCCATTATCGATATCTTCCTGCGTCAACACGCCCAGATTATGCATTTGGACAGCTTCCGCGCCGACTTCTTTCTGGACAACTTCTGTCAGATTGGACGAGACGTTCTGTTCAAAGACGAAGTATTCGATGTTTTTCTCACGCGCCATGTCGACGATTTCCGTCAATTCCTTCTGTGACGGTTCGTCCTGGCTGTTTAGGCCAGCTACAGCAACCTGTTCAAAACCATATGGTTCCGCTAAATAAGTGAAAGCTGCATGGGATACGAAAAAAGTATCCTTTGATACGCGTTCCTGCAATTGGCTGAATGATTCGTCCAATTGTTCGAGCTCTTCGATCAGCTCGGCGTGATTCGTTTCATAAACTTCTGTGTTATCCGGATCTTCAGCAATCAGCGAGTCTTTGATGGATGTTGCCAGCTGCTGGCTGAGTTGCGGCGACATCCAGATATGTGGATCTGTCGAGCCGTGGTCGTGGCCTTCATGATCGGCTTCTTCAGATTGCTCATCAAGTTCTTCTTGTTCATCCTCATGGGATTCTTCACCGTCATGTTTGAGCGCAGCATCCAATTGTTCATCCGTTATTGAATCCGCAAGTGCCGCAAACTTGACATCCTCACCTTCAAGCGTACTTTTCGCGCTGTCAATAAAACCTTCAAGTCCAAGGCCGATGTAGAACATAAGATCTGCTTCCGCAATAGCGATCATATCCTGCTGGGTGGGTTCAAAAGTATGTTCATTGGCTCCAGCCGGGTAGACGGATTTGACTTCCACTTGGTCTCCACCGATCCGTTCAGTGAAATAAGTGATCGGATAGACAGTCGTGAACACTTGTATTTTCGAACCGTCTGCCGGTGTATCGGCATTGTCTGCACCGGAATCGCCGCAAGCGGCCAAGAGAAGTATAAATATTAATAGTATAAAGAGAAATGTTTTTTTCATATAGATCCTCCAAAATGTAACGATTACGTTTTAATTACATTGAGTATCTTACCGCAAACCAAATTTAAACACAAGAAAAACCTCCAACTTATTTCTTTGGAGGCCATTCTTCAGGTACGAAATCAACGCCGCCTTTATTGAAAGGATGGCAGCTGAGTATCCGCTTAATTGCCAAGTATCCGCCTTTCAAAGCTCCATGTTTTTCGACGGCTTCGATGCCGTAATGGGAGCATGTCGGATAGAACCGGCAGCTTGGTGGTGACAGGGGGGATATGAACCGCTGATAGAAGCGGAAAATTTTAATCAGTATCATTTTCATGCAGGTCGCCTTCTTCATTCCATATGTTTGGGAACTCTTCATGTTTATTGTAGGGGCTTTAAAGGTATTAATAAAGTATAAGAACTTATTATATCGAATGGAGAGTGGATTTGGATGTCTAACGAATTAAATCAGGAATTGAACGTACAGGTCGCGACGTGGTCGGTGGTTTATACGAAATTACATAATTTCCACTGGTATGTAAAAGGGCCGTCATTTTTCACGCTTCATGTGAAATTTGAGGAACTTTATAATGAAGCTACAGCTTATATGGATGAAATTGCAGAACGCTTGCTTGCACTTGGGGGCAAACCGGTCGCAACGATGAAAGAGCAGCTTGACTTGTCTGTGGTAACTGAAGCGAGCAGCAAGGAAAGTGCTGAAGAGATGGTTGAAACCATCGTAAGTGATTATGATAAGATCATGGCTTCACTGAAAAAAGGCATGGAATATGCAGCTGAAGACGGCGACGATATGACAGAAGATATGTTGAACGCCATTCACCAGAACCTTGAGAAGCATTCATGGATGCTTTCAGCATTCCTTGGCGAAAAGAAGTAGAATAAAATTACACAAGCGCACACGTTACGAATTGTGTGCGCTTTTTTTATTTGTTCAGGAGTGAGACAGGATGGAATATACGGATTTGAATGGCTTCACTTGCCGGTTATCGTTTGAAAAGGATGCTTTTCAAGTGGAAAGCCGACACGTACTGATTATTGCGAAATTCAAAGGAAAGTGGCTGTTGACTGAACACAAGGAACGGGGGCTGGAGTTTCCTGGTGGCAAAGCGGAAGCAGGAGAAAGTTTGGCCGAAGCCGCCAAAAGGGAAGTATACGAGGAAACAGGCGCCGTAATTGATGAGCTTGAATGGTTTGCGGAATACTTGGTCCATAGCGAGCCGCCATTTTCTAAGACGGTATTTACAGGAACTGTTGCAGCAGTAGATGAAATTGATCTGATGGAAACGAATGGAGCTGTTCTGGTTGATAGTTTGGACTTGGACAGCGACTTCAGCTTTCTGATGAAAGATGAAGGAATGAAACAAATTATGGAGCGGGTGAAACTGGATGGAAAATGGGATGATTAAATCTAAAAGGATATATCCTTCACCGAACCCCCATGTGAAGCTGACGGAAATCGTTTATTGGTCGGAAGGCTTGAAAGTCAAAGGACTGCTTGCCGAACCCAAAAAACCTGGAAATTACAGCGGATTGCTGTACTTGCGCGGAGGCATCCAGTCCATCGGCATGGTAAGGCCGGCAAGGGCTGCCCAATACGCGGCTCAGGGATTTGTTGTCTTTGCGCCTTATTACAGGGGCAACAGAGGGGGAGAAGGGCGTGATGAATTTGCAGGTGCCGACCGCTGGGATGCGGTCCATGCAGTGGATGTATTGAAACAGTTCTGCAATGGGCATGTGCATCTGCTGGCATTTTCAAGAGGCGGCATCATGGCGCTGTGGACAGCGGTGCTGCGGGATGATATTACATCACTTGTAACATGGGCAGGCGTTACTGATACTGTTTTAACCTACAAAGAGCGACCGGATATGCGCCGCATGATGAAACGTATTTACGGTGGGACGCCGAATACCGCATTGACGGCCTATGAAGAACGGAATCCGCTGATGCGGCTTGAAGAAGCGACAGCACCGATGCTGATCATTCACGGACTGCAAGATGAAAATGTCTTGCCGGCGCAGGCTTATCTTTTGGAAGAAGCCTTAAAGCTGAATGATCATCCCCATGAAACCTGGTATTTCCCGGAATACACGCATTTCTTTCCACCAGCTGCAAACCGGAAGACAGTTGCGGCGTTAGCGCATTGGATGAAGGAGAAAGAACAGGAATCTGCAAATTAAAAAGCACATCCGGCAGGCTGCCGGATGTGCTTTTGCTTATCAATTATTCAATGGTCCGCCTTGAGCGCTGATGTCAGCTGATACGGAACCGAATTTCTTGAAGTTATCCTGGAATTTCTGAGCAAGCTCCTGTGCTTTCGCATCGTAAGCTTCTTTGTCAGACCAAGCATCGCGAGGGTTAAGAACCTCAGTTGGCACGCCAGGGATTGCCTGTGGAATGCTGAGTCCGAAGACTGCTTCCTGTTCAGTCTGAACGTCGTTCAATTCGCCTTTGATCGCTGCGCGGACCATAGTACGTGTATAAGAAAGTTTCATGCGGTTGCCGACGCCGTATGCTCCGCCAGTCCAGCCCGTGTTTACAAGGAAAACTTCCACTTCATGTTCATCGATTTTATTGCCGAGCATTTCTGCGTAGACAGTTGCATGCAATGGCAGGAAAGGTGAACCGAAGCAAGTCGAGAACGTCGCTTCCGGAGAAGTGATGCCGCGTTCTGTGCCTGCCAGTTTTGATGTATATCCGCTAAGGAAATGATACATCGCCTGTTCTTTCGTCAGTTTGCTGATAGGAGGCAATACGCCGAATGCATCAGCAGTCAGGAAGACGATCGTTTTCGGATGTCCAGCCATTGAAGGGTGGATGCTGTTATCGATCGCATCAATCGGATAAGCTGCACGCGTGTTTTCAGTCAATGAACCATCATCGTAATCGGGAATGCGTGTTTCCGGATCAACGACAACATTTTCAAGGACAGATCCGAAACGGATTGCATCGAAAATCTGTGGTTCATTTTCACGTGAAAGGTTGATCGTTTTAGCGTAGCAGCCGCCTTCGATATTGAAAACGCCGTTATCAGACCAGCCGTGCTCGTCATCACCGATCAATTTGCGGTCCTGGTCAGCCGAAAGCGTCGTTTTCCCTGTTCCGGACAAGCCGAAGAACAAAGCAACGTCGCCTTCCTGTCCAACGTTAGCGGAGCAGTGCATCGGCAAAATGCCTTTTTCAGGAAGAATATAGTTCATGATTGAGAAAATGGATTTTTTCATTTCGCCGGCATATTCAGTTCCGCCGATCAAAATTACTTTCTTTTCCATGGAAACGATGATGAATGTTTCGGAATCAGTGCCATCGACAGCCGGATCAGCTTTGAAAGTCGGTGCATAAACGACAGTGAACTCTGCGTCATGGATTTTCATTTCATCTTCTGTCGGACGGATGAATAATTGGTGGGCAAATAGATTATGCCACGCATATTCGTTGATCGTCTGGATATGAAGGCGTGATTCCGGGTCTGCCCCTGCGAATCCTTTAAAGACGAAAAGTTCTTCTCTTTCTTTCAGGTGCTTCAGCACTTTTGCATATAGGTTCTCAAAAACCTCAGAAGAAATCGGACGGTTTACTGTACCCCAGTCAATTTTATCTTTCGAAATATCTTCTTCTACCATATACTTATCTTTAGGCGAGCGGCCAGTGTATTTACCCGTTTCGGCTTTGACTGCGCCTTCGCGCGTCAAAATTGCTTCTCCACGTGAAGTGGCTGCCTCCACCAATTGTGGAACCGACCATTGGACATTGACGTTGGGGCCGTTTAAAAGATCTTTCAAATCGCTTGCTAAGTTAACTGAGTTCATATATGTACCTTCCTTTTCGGTTATTCCCAAGGCATTGGGGAAGAGTTATATTCGAACAATAGTATAACACATTAACTCGATTAGTCTATACTAATAACCCGTAGGAATTGAAAATTAATCATTTGTGCATAATTAATACCCGAAATGGGATGTTTTCATGCATCTAATGCGAATAAAATATAAAAAACGTTGACATCATTTAACCAATTCCGTATGATGAAAAATTGAACGGATACTCTTATTCCGAGCTGGTGGAGGGGGCAGGCCCTATGAAACCCGGCAACCTGCTGCATAGATGCAGCGCTGGTGCCCAACCTGAAGCAAGGCTCACAGGCCTTGGATGATAAGAGTGAAAGGTGCTTATGATGATTTCTCCTTTCCTCATTGAATGATGAGTGAAGGGATTTTTTTATGAATCGCCCTTAATCCTCGTGTACAAAGGCCACAACGGCTTGAAGTTCAATCCAGAATGTTTGGAACGGACTTGACATGGGAAAACGAGTACCGTATCAATTTCGAGAGCAATCTCGCAGGATATAAGGAGGAACATTTTTTGACAAACCGTCGATTATTCACATCAGAATCAGTAACAGAAGGACATCCGGATAAGATCTGTGACCAAATCTCAGATGCCATCCTGGACGCGATCCTCGCAGAAGACCCTAATGCACGAGTAGCGTGCGAAACTACCGTTACTACAGGACTTGTTCTTGTAGCAGGGGAAATTACAACAAACACATACGTGGACATCCCGAAAGTGGTGCGCCAGACTGTTAAAGATATTGGTTATACACGCGCGAAATACGGCTTTGACTCTGAAACAAGTGCGGTATTGACTGCAATTGATGAGCAATCGCCGGATATCGCTGCAGGAGTGAACGTGGCTCTTGAATCCCGTGAAGGCCAAATGACGGATAAAGAATTGGATGATATCGGAGCAGGAGACCAAGGTTTGATGTTCGGTTACGCGAACAATGAAACCGAGGAATTGATGCCATTGCCGATTTCATTGGCACATAAATTGGCTCGCCGTTTAGCAGAAGTCCGCAAGGAAGAAATTCTTCCATATCTGCGTCCTGACGGCAAGACACAAGTTACGGTTGAATATGATGAAAACGATAAGCCGCTTCGCGTGGATACTATTGTTATCTCAACACAGCATCATCCTGAAGTAACGCTTGAGCAAATCCAGCGCAATATTAAAGAATATGTCATTGATGAAGTCGTTCCGGCTAATTTGCTGGATGATGAAACAAAATATTTCATCAACCCGACTGGCCGTTTTGTAATCGGTGGACCTCAAGGAGACGCGGGTCTTACTGGCCGTAAAATCATCGTTGATACTTACGGTGGTTATGCACGCCACGGCGGCGGTGCATTCTCCGGTAAGGACGCGACGAAAGTTGACCGTTCCGGTGCATATGCAGCGCGCTATGTAGCGAAAAACATTGTCGCTTCAGGATTGGCTGATAAATGTGAAGTGCAGCTTGCTTATGCAATCGGTGTTGCACATCCGGTTTCGATTTCAGTTGATACATTCGGCACAGGCAAAATCAGTGAAGACCAATTCATCGATCTTGTCCGCAATAATTTCGACTTGCGTCCGGCTGGCTTGATCAAGATGCTTGATCTTCGCCGTCCGATCTACAAGCAGACTGCAGCTTACGGCCATTTCGGCCGCACAGATGTGGATCTTCCTTGGGAGCGCACTGACAAAGCAGATGCCTTGAAAGAACAATCAGGAATTTAATGAAATCAAAAACCCGCACAAGCCTCATGGCTCGTGCGGGTTTTATTATTTCTGAAGCGATTTATAATAAACGGCTTTCTCGGCGTATTCACGAACAATGCGTTCCATGTCGGCGATGTCTTCTTCGTTGAGATCCCGGATGACTTTAGCGGGGCGCCCAAATGCCAGTTTGCCTGGCGGAATGACTTTTCCTTGCGGTACGAGGCTTCCGGCTCCGATAAATGCACCTTCGCCAATTTCAGCGCCGTCGAGGATAACAGATCCCATGCCGATCAATGCATTTTTGCGGACGGTGCAGCTATGGAGCGTCACCTGATGTCCCACTGTGACATTGTCTTCGAGAATCAATGGGTTATTGGGGCTCTGGTGCAGCATGCAGAGATCTTGGATATTCGTTTTATTGCCGATAACGGTTGGAGCTACATCTCCGCGGACGACAGTATTGAACCAGACGGATGATTCCGCGCCGATTTTTACATCGCCGGTGATGGTAGCGTAATCAGCAATAAAAGCTGATGGGTCTATTTGCGGGTGTTTGTCTTTGTATGGGTAAATCATGGTAAAACTCCTTTAATCAAGATAAGATATCTTTAATGGTAGCAAAACCTTTTCAAAGGTCAACTTTAAGATCTGATATTACTAGAAGATAGATTAAAGGGGGCGTTGGCAAATGTGGAAATGGCAGGCTGAAGGCCAGTCGAAGGCAGTGATTGTAATCATTCACAGTGCATATGAACATCATCTGCGCTACGCCTGGCAGATCAAGGAATGGAGAAGTTCAGGGTTTGAAGTGGTGATGGGTGATTTGCCCGGCCACGGAAAAAACGGGACGATTCAAAAAGCACACACTGAATCATTCGAAGCCTATGAAAAGGCGGTCAGTGAAATGCTGGATGTTGCAATTGAGCTTGAGATGCCGGTGTTCATTGTGGCACATGGTTTGGGAGCTGCGTTGGCCATCAATTATTTAAGCAAACATTCCCATGAAGTTGCCGGTGCTGTATTTACATCGCCATGGCTCCATTTGCTGAGAACACCATCCAAATTATCCAGCGCTTTATCCGGGGTACCGAAACTTACTTCACAGATTAAAATAAAACACGAAATTACAATTGAAGATCTTACCCGGAATCCTGAAGTGATCGAACTTGAAAAGGACGATGAATTATATAAACCGCTGATATCGATCGGCTGGTACCGCGAGTTGCAGGCGTATATGAAACAAGCTGTTAACGGGAAACAGACTTACCCTGATATCCCGACATTCGTGCAGACAGCCGAAAAAGATTTTATTGCTGATAAAGAATTTTCAAAAAACTGGTTGAAGCAGCAAAACCTGAAAGAATTCAGTTACAAGGAATGGAAGGGCGCCTACCATGATCTTTTTCAGGAGCCTGAACGCGAAGATATATTCATCACCTCTCATCTATTCATAAAAAATGTGTTGCGCTCGATCGGCTATTTAGTTAAATAAGGATGATAATCAGATCTGAAGGGAGTGGATGAATGTGGTTTTGCGTTATAGTATTCTCGATCAGTCTCCTGTGTCGGAAGGAAGCAACCCCGGTGAAGCCTTAAAGCAGACAGCCCAATTGGCGCAAGCTGCAGAAAAATGGGGCTACACCCGGTTCTGGGTATCAGAGCATCACGATGCAGCGACATTGGCAGGTTCATCTCCTGAAATCCTGATATCCCATTTGGGGGCAGTGACGGAAAAAATCCGGCTGGGGTCCGGAGGCGTGATGCTTCCGCATTATTCTTCTTTCAAGATTGCGGAGAATTTTAAATTGCTGGAAGCGCTATACCCGGGCCGTATCGATGCAGGCGTCGGCCGGGCACCGGGTGGAATGCCCAGAGCTTCATTGGCGTTGAATGAAGGAAGATCCCGGAATGTCGACCGTTTTCCGGACCAGATAGACGAATTGTCCATGTATCTGAACGATGCAATACCGGAAGACCATATGTACCACGGTATGAAAGCGACACCGCTGACTGAATCAGCGCCACCGATATGGATTCTTGGTTCGAGCATGACGTCGGCTTTATTGGCGGCAGAAAAAGGGTTGCCGTATATGTTCGCTCATTTTATCAACGGTGAAGGCGGCCAGGATTTCACACATACTTACAGAGAACGTTTCAGATCCGGCGCAGATAGCCGTCCATATGTCGGATTTGCGATTTTCGTCATTTGCCAGGAAACTGAAGAGGAAGCCGAAAGTGTCGCATCATCTTTGGACCTCGCGCTTTCAATGGGGGCGCAAGGTATGCCGTCAAAAGGAACGCCGCCACCCGAAAGGGCGCTTGCTTATGAATATACCAAGTTTGAGAAGCTGCTTGTTGAAGAGAATCGGCGCCGCATGATCGTCGGCACGCCTCGAATGGTAGGAGATCGATTGGAAGAGCTTGTGGAGGAATATCAGGCAGATGAAGTGATGCTGGTTTCCATGGCTTATGATTTCAATGATAAACTGAAGACGTTTGAGCTGGTGGCTGATGAAATGAAGAAAAGAAATTCACGCAGCAAAATAGAACAATAAAAAATACCGCTGGGATGCTTGTGCATCGGGCGGTATTTTTTATGCATCGGTTTATGGCTGTGCGCTGAAACCTAGAAGCCAATTCCCAGAAAGTATTCCCGGTAAGCAAAAAATGAAACTACCAGCATAACGGCGACATACATGATGGAACCGATCAGGACATAAGAGCGCTCAGAAACGGGGGTTTTGTGTTCCATCCGGATACCGGTCTGCCCTTGGATCGACATGTCCATCTGCCTTGAAGCCATGCCGCCTTTATTGGTGACAAAGTAGATGAGGATAAGGGCAATACCGCCGACGGGAATTGAAATATCGAGAAAGGACATATCCAGCAGCAGCGAAGCAACCCAGTTCAAGGCTCCGATAATTACTGCAGTCAATAAAATTATACTTATATTCTTCATTGTATTTTCCTCCTTTCGAAAAGTAGTTTGGCGTACGTTTTATTGTGAACTAATAAAATATACGGTTTCATCAGAAGGAAGTTTCATTTATTTCTGGAATTTTCTGTTTTTAATTTGAGCGCAGGAAAAGAGCGATTGTGTAGAAGACACAATCGCTCTTTGTCATTTCTTTTCTATCGCTACCAGGAACGGCGGGGAATGCTGCTGGTTGATAAACTGATATTTCATCACATCGAATTTAGTTTGTGGCAATTGTGATGCAAAGTCCATGACGGCATCGCGTTCTTCACTGCCGCCTTCATGTCCCGAATAGATGACGATGGCAACAAGGCCTTTCTTTTTCAAAAGATCCAGGCAGTGCGAGATAGCCAAAAGCGTTGTTTCCGCTTTTGTGATGATGCTGTGATCGCCTTTCGGCAAATAGCCAAGATTGAAAACCGCGGCAGCAATTTCTTCTGAGACATACTGATCGATATTGGCGTGGCTGTCGAGAACCGTTTCCACATTCCGGTGGTCTTTGACTCGCGCTTTCGTTGCTTCAATCGCGTCTTCCTGAATATCGAAAGCGTAAACTTTTCCGGCATCTCCGGCCAATTGCGCCAAAAACAATGTGTCATGTCCGTTTCCGGCAGTCGCGTCAATCACTTTGTCGCCTTCAGCAACAGCCTGTTCCAATAAAGATTTCGTGAATGGCAGTACGCGCATCAATGTCATGCTTCCACCATCCCTTTGTAGTGTTTCCCTTGCCAGCTCCCACGCTTTTCAAGCTCAGCGTCAATGCCATTCAGGACATCCCATTTATTGACGCTCCACATCGGGCCGATCATCAATTCGATAGGACCGTCACCTGTTATACGCTGGACAATCATTTCGGGTGGAATCACTTCAAGCTGATCGGCTACGAGTTTGATGTATTCATCTTTTTCCAGGAATTCGACCATGCCTTTCTCGTACTGTTTGACCATTGGCGTACCTTTTAATAGATGCAGCAGGTGGATCTTAATTCCCTGGACATCCAACTTAGCCACTTCACGGGCAGTCTCCATCATCATGTCACGGTCTTCGAGAGGCAAACCATTGATGATATGGGTGCAGACACGGATGCCGCGTCTGCGCAATTTTTCGACTCCTTCTATATATAAGGAAAAATCGTGTGCCCGGTTTATTAAGCGGGCGGTTTTATCATGGACTGTCTGCAGACCAAGTTCAATCCATAAATAAGTCCGTTCATTCAATTCGGCCAGATAATCGACCACGTCATCCGGCAGGCAGTCAGGGCGGGTGGCGATGCTGAGTCCGATGACATTCTCCTGTGCGAGCGCCGCTTCGAATTTTCCTTTGATGACCGGAAGCGGGGCATGGGTATTTGTGTATGCCTGAAAATAAGCGATGTATTTGCCGTCTTTCCATTTCTTATGCATTTTGGCTTTGATCTGTTCGAATTGGACCGGAATCGGATCGACGCGGTCGCCCGCAAAATCGCCGGACCCTGCCACTGAACAGAAAGTGCATCCGCCGAATGCGACAGTGCCGTCCCTATTGGGGCAGTCAAATCCCGCGTCAAGCGCAATTTTCATCACTTTATGGCCAAAATGGTCCCGCAGGTGGCGGTTCCATGTGTAATAGCGTTTGCCGTCTGAAGAAAAAGGCAGGTTCATTTCCATAAAAACAACTCCTCTTTTTTGTATTGTAGCATGGCCTCTTTTCGCCTCACAACGGCAGAAAAATCTGTTATTTCCGGTTCCGGAAAAATCTTCTTGTAGAGTGTGGGTAAAAGGAATACAATGACTCTTGGAAATGAGCTAAGAGGAGACAGAACGATGCCGAAACAAGTATGGCTTTTAATCATCGGAATGCTTGTCAATGTTACAGGGAATTCATTCCTGTGGCCGTTGACGACTATCTATATGCATGATCATCTGGGGAAATCCTTATCACTTGCCGGCCTTGTGCTGATGGCGAACGCGGGTGCCGCTGTTATCGGGAACCTGCTCGGTGGCATGCTGTTTGACCGCATCGGCGGCTACAAATCAATTATGGGCGGAATCATTGTCACGATTTTCGCTTTGACCGGATTGACCATCTGGCATGACTTTGTGCCATTCGTGGCGTTTTATACCATTATAGGCTTCAGCGGCGGAATCGTGTTTCCGAGCATGTATGCCATGGTCGGAACAGTCTGGCCTGAAGGTGGACGAAAAGCGTTCAATGCGATTTATTTGGCGCAGAACGTTGGCGTGGCGGTCGGACCGGCAATGGCTGGTGTGCTGGCTGCTTTAAGTTTCGATTATATATTCATGGCGAATCTCGGAATGTACATCTTATTTTTCTTTATCGCATTATTCGGCTTCAAATCGATGTCGATATCAGCCGTATCGCATACCAGTGTTTTCAATGAAGGCAAAAAAATCCGCAACCGTGCGCCATTCTATGCGCTGCTGATTGTATCTGCCGGTTATCTGCTTTGCTGGGTCGGCTACGTACAGTGGCAATCGACAATTTCCGCTTATACGCAGGAGATCGGCATCACATTGCCGCAATACAGTTTTCTGTGGACATTGAACGGTGCGCTGATCGTACTGGGACAGCCTCTGATCCGGCCGATCATCAAACGCATCGAAGATAATATCAAACAGCAATTGCTGATTGGCATCGTCATTATGATGGCATCTTACCTGGTCGTCGCTTTTGCAGAGGAATTCAGCATGTTCGTCATTGCCATGGCAATTTTGACCATCGGCGAGATGTTCGTCTGGCCGACTGTTCCAGCACTGGCCAATCAACTGGCGCCAAAGGGACGTGAAGGATTCTACCAGGGAATCGTCAATAGCGTCGCCACCGGCGGCCGCATGATCGGCCCTTTGATGGGTGGAGTCATGGTTGATCTTTACGGTATGTCAGCATTGTTTATCCTTGTAACCATACTTCTGGTCGCGGCGATCGGTACTTCGCTGGTCTATGATCTTCCGTTGAAGAAGAAACAGTTGGCAATGGAGCAGGAACAGGAAAAAGCGATCATTTGAATCAATTAAGAGAACTCTACGTACTATGGGGTTTTCTTTTTTTTTTGCCTTATTCCTATTTCAATGAACCGGACCGCTTTATAAGCTCTATGTTGCGTTTCAAAGGGGACTTTGTTTAAATTAATAATGAAAGCGTTTCAATAGTATGAAAACTATGTACATAAAGTTAAGGGGGCATAAAGATGAAACCTATTTACACTTCCGCAAAAGAAGCGGTCGAACAGATCCAGGACGGGGCCACCATTATGGTTGGAGGCTTTGGACTTGTAGGAATTCCCGAGCAATTGATATTGGCACTGGTGGATAAAGGTGTAACAGACCTTACTGTCATCTCGAACAATTGCGGCGTCGATGAATGGGGACTGGGACTGCTGCTGAAAAATAAACAGATTAAAAAGATGATCGGCTCTTATGTCGGAGAAAATAAAGAATTCGAACGTCAGGTGTTGTCAGGTGAAATTGAAGTCGAGCTGACGCCGCAAGGCACGCTGGCAGAAAAAATGCGTGCGGGTGGAGCAGGGATCCCTGCATTCTTCACTCCAGCAGGCGTCGGTACAACCGTTGCGGAAGGAAAGGAAATCCGTGAATTCGACGGCAAGGAGTATGTGCTTGAACATGCTCTAAGAGCGGATTTTGCGTTGGTGCGTGCAGCTAAAGCGGATAAGATGGGCAACTTGGTGTACAACAAGACTGCGCAGAATTTCAATCCACTTGCAGCTGCTGCGGGTAAAATCACCATTGCGGAAGTCGAGGAAATCGTCGAAACCGGAACGATTGACCCGAATCATGTCCAAACACCAAGCATCTACATACAAGGCTTACTGGAAGCGAAACAGGAAAAACGCATCGAGCGTTTAACGACAAGACAGGCTTAAGGGAGGAAATCGATCATATGGACAAGCAATTAGTGAGAGAACGCATAGCAAAGCGCGCAGAAAAAGAAATCAAAGACGGCGACTACGTCAATTTGGGCATCGGCATGCCGACCTTGGTGGCGAACTTCATTTCAGACAATAAGCAAGTTGTGCTTCAATCTGAAAACGGCCTTCTGGGAATCGGGCCATATCCGACGGAAGACCAAGTCGACCCCGACCTGATCAATGCCGGCAAAGAAACGGTGACGACCATTCCAGGGTCCGCTTTCTTCACAAGCGCTGAATCGTTTGCCATGATCCGCGGCGGACATATCGACGTGGCCATCCTGGGCGGTATGGAAGTTGCAGAGAACGGCGACCTTGCCAACTGGATGATTCCAGGCAAGATGATCAAAGGCATGGGCGGCGCGATGGATCTGGTCCACGGTGCCAAGAAAGTCATAGTCATCATGGACCACGTATCGAAAGACGGCTCCGCGAAAATCAAAAAGCAATGCGACCTTCCGTTGACAGGCAAAGGCGTCGTCAATAAAATCATCACAGAGCGTGCAGTCATCGAAGTGACTGAAAAGGGCCTTGTGCTGTCAGAAGTATTTGAAGGCTTCAGCGTGCAGGATATCGTGGACTCCACAGACGCGCCGTTGAACACGGAAAACGTCAAAGTATCCTGAGCTATTGCCAAAAATCGGCGGCTCAGCTAGAATAGGATGTAATAGCAAAAGACTTTGATGAGGATCAGTAGATCGTGTTTATTCCCCAGAGAGCCGGCGTTTGGTGCAAGCCGGTGGATAAAGCGGTTGAACTCGCCTTTGAGTCAGTGTATGTGAAATCAGTAGTATGCACCGTTCTCCGCGATAAGGAATCAAGTTGGGCGAGCAATCGCTAATTTGGGTGGTACCGCGGGTGATTCCCGTCCCTTATTTTTATAAGGGGCGGGAATTTTTTATTTTGAGGAGGAAAAGACAATGACATTCAAGCACAAAGTTATCGAAAAGAAATGGCAGAAACATTGGGATCAGAACAAGACATTTAAATTGGAGACGGATTTTGACAAGCCGAAATTCTACGCGCTTGATATGTTCCCATATCCATCAGGTGCCGGTCTGCATGTTGGTCACCCGGAAGGCTACACGGCAACAGACATTTTGAGCCGTATGAAACGCATGCAGGGCTATAATGTTTTGCATCCGATGGGCTGGGACGCATTCGGGCTTCCTGCTGAACAGTATGCTCTTGATACAGGCAACGATCCGGCTGAATTTACGGCGAAAAACATCGCGACATTCAAACGCCAAATTCAGGAACTTGGTTTTTCATATGACTGGGACCGTGAAGTCAATACAACGGATCCGAAATACTATAAATGGACGCAGTGGATTTTCATCCAGCTGTACAATAAAGGCTTAGCCTATGTCGACGAAGTGGCTGTTAACTGGTGTCCGGCACTTGGGACGGTTCTTGCCAACGAAGAAGTGGTTGATGGAGTATCCGAACGCGGAGGCCATCCGGTAGAGCGCCGTCCGATGCGCCAGTGGGTGCTGCGCATCACAGAATACGCAGACCGTTTACTTGAAGATTTGGATGAGCTTGATTGGCCGGAAAGCCTGAAAGATATGCAGCGTAATTGGATCGGTAAATCTGAAGGCGCTGAATTGGAATTCCAAATCGATGGCAATGGCCATTCTTTCCGCGCATTTACGACTCGACCGGATACTATTTTCGGCGCGACTTATGCCGTATTGGCGCCGGAACATAAATTGGTGGCGTCAATTACAACGCCGGAACAGAAAGAAGCAGTTGAAAAATATATTGATGACGTGAAGACGAAGAGCGATCTTGAGCGAACTGATTTGGCGAAATCCAAAACAGGTGTGTTTACAGGGGCTTATGCCATCAATCCTGCAAGCGGCGACAAGATGCCGATCTGGATTGCGGATTACGTATTGGCAACTTACGGAACAGGCGCAATCATGGCGGTTCCGGCCCACGACGAACGCGATTACGAATTTGCCAAACAGTTTGATCTGCCGATAGTGGAAGTCGTGTCAGGCGGAAACATCGAAGAAGAAGCTTATGCCGGCGACGGTGAATTGATCAACTCTGATTTTCTTAACGGATTGAATAAAACCGAAGCGATTGCGAAAGCGATCGACTGGCTGGTTGAAAAAGGTGTGGGCGAGAAGAAAATCACTTACCGTCTTCGCGACTGGCTGTTCAGCCGCCAGCGTTATTGGGGAGAGCCGATTCCGATTATCCACTGGGAAGACGGCACGATGACACCGGTTGATGAAAAAGATCTTCCATTGATGCTGCCGGTGACGACAGACATCAAACCGAGCGGCACAGGAGAGTCACCTCTTGCCAATATCGAGGAATGGGTCAACGTAGTGCATCCAGAAACCGGAATGAAAGGCCGCCGCGAAACAAATACAATGCCGCAATGGGCAGGCAGCTGCTGGTATTACCTGCGTTATATCGATCCGGACAATGCTGAAGCGATTGCTGATCCGGAATTATTGAAACACTGGCTGCCGGTTGACGTTTACATCGGCGGTGCCGAGCACGCGGTACTTCATTTATTGTATGCGCGCTTCTGGCATAAAGTTTTGTATGATATCGGAGTTGTGCCGACGAAAGAGCCATTCCAGAAACTGTATAACCAGGGTATGATTTTAGGTGAAGGCAATGAAAAAATGTCGAAATCCAAAGGCAATGTCGTCAATCCGGACCAGATTATCGAAAGCCACGGAGCGGATACGCTGCGCCTTTACGAAATGTTCATGGGGCCGCTTGACGCATCGATCGCCTGGTCGACCAACGGACTTGAAGGGGCACGCCGCTTCCTTGACCGTGTATGGCGCTTATTCATCGAAGAGGATGGATTGAGCGCGAAAATTGTTGATGCGAACGACGGCAAATTGGAAAAAGTTTATCACCAGACAGTCAAAAAGGTGACGGAGGATTTCGAAGGGCTTCGTTTCAATACAGCCATTTCGCAAATGATGGTCTTCATCAATGAAGGCTATAAAGCGGATGCGATTCCGAAGGAATATGTCGAAGGATTTGTGAAGATGCTGTCTCCGATAGCGCCACACGTAGCGGAAGAGCTGTGGGAAAAATTGGGCAACACAGAAACTGTCACGTACGCACATTGGCCGACTTTCGATGAGTCGAAAATGGTCGATGATGAAGTTGAAGTCGTTGTCCAGGTGAACGGCAAAGTGAGAACGAAAATTGTGGTGGCGAAAGACAGCACGAAAGAGGAATTGGAAGCAGCAGCGCTTGCGGATGAAAGTATCCAAAAAGCGGCTGAAGGCAAACAGATCCGTAAAGTGATCGCGATTCCAGGGAAATTGGTGAATGTGGTTATCGCGTAAATCTTTGGACCGGAGTTTCAGCTTGAGGGCTGAAACTCTGGTTTTTTATTGGGTGAATTTGGAAGATTAGGAGCTGGATTGTTACCGGACAGTAATGTGTCGCTTCCGGACAGTATTTTTTATATGCAGACAGTATTTGATCCGTTCCGGACAGTATTTTAATTCTGCGGACAGTAAATCCTTAATTTGGAAATAAAAGCTTTGATTCGCCGTCAAATCAGCCATAAAAAAACCCTTCGCATGAGCTTGCGAAGGGTTTTCTAATTTATATCTGTTTTGCGAATTCTGCTGCGCTTCGTCCTGCCACATTTCCGGTCACCAGCGCGGATGTGATGTTATAGCCGCCGGTATAGCCGTGGATGTCGAGAATCTCTCCGCAGAAATAAAGGCCGGGCTTTTTGCGTGAAGCCATCGTTTTCGGTTCGATTTCCTTGATGGAAACGCCGCCGCCAGTCACGAATGCTTTTTCGATTGGCTGTGTGCCGTTGACTTCCATCGTGAATGCGGTGAGCTGGACTGCAAGCGCCCGTACTTTGTCGCTGGCAAGTTCTGCACCGGTAAGACCCGGATCGATTCCCGCCCGTTGCAGGAGGAAAAGGAGCCAGCGTTCTTGCGCCAAGCTTTTCCACACATTTTTCACGGATTTCTTCGGTTCATCCTTCATCATTTTGAACAGCAGCTGAAATGCAGATTCCGCATTTTCGTCCGGCATGGAGTTAATGCGCATTTCAACCGGAGCGCCGCCGGTTTTCTTCATTTCCTTGACGACATACTGGCTGCATCTGAGAACAGCAGGGCCGCTTAAACCGAAATGGGTGAACAGCATGTCCATCTGGTGAGTCACCAGGACTTTCCCTTTTTTATTCAGCACAGAAACAGCGACGTCCCGAAGGGCTAGACCCTGCAAATCACGACCCACGATAAAAGGTTCCTTAGACAGCAGCGGCACTTCAGTCGGATAGAGGTCGGTGACAGTGTGGCCCGCTTTTTCAGCCCACGGATAGCCGTCACCTGTCGAACCGGTTTGGGGAACAGCCTTGCCGCCTACAGCGACGACTATGGCTTTGGCCGTATATTCGTCGCCCGAATGCAGCCGGACGCCCGTCACTTTATCATGGTCCATCAATAATTTCTTGACTGGGGAATCCAGCAGCACTGTAACGCCGAGGCGGTCCATTTCACGGAACATGGCATCGGCGACATCCTGCGCCCGGTTCGAGACAGGGAACATGCGGCCGTGATCTTCTTCTTTCAATGCCACGCCGAGCCCTTCAAAAAAGGAGATGATGTCTTCATTATTGAACACGGAAAACGGACTGTGGAGAAATCTTCCGTTCCCGGGAATATTTTTTACAATTTCGTCAAGAGGCAGCCGGTTGGTGACATTGCAGCGGCCACCCCCTGATATGATCAGCTTTTTCCCAAGCTTTTTTCCTTTTTCTATCAATAGGACTTTTTGGTTTCGTGAAGCCGCGGCGATGGAAGCCATCAAACCTGAGGGACCCCCGCCGATGATTATAACGTCATACATATAAGAAGAACTCGCTTTCGTTTTTAGTGTACAGATATTTGCGCCTAGCCTGGGTCTTACAAAGTTGAACAGGTGCATCTGTTTTTCTTTATTATAACATGCTTCAAAATCCGTTGAGTATTTCCATTTATAAGTGTAAACTATCGTGTAGATTGTTTTTTTATCAAGAATTAGTCAGGATGTGCAAAATGTCAACTTTAATCAAAGGAACCGCTATTTTGACTGTGGGTTTATTTTTATCCAAAGTGCTTGGCGTCATCTATATCATTCCATTTTATGGCTTGGTCGGGGAAGATAATATCGGACTCTACCAATACGCCTATATACCCTATAATTTGATGCTGGCGGTTGCCATATCGGGAGCGCCGCTCGCTTTCTCGAAGTTTGTAGCGAAATACAACAGTCTTGGTGATTATGAGACCGGCAGAAGATTGCTGCGTTCGGGTATTTTAACAATGATGGTCACTGGTTTTCTTGGATTCCTGTTAATGTATGCTCTGGCGGAACCGCTTGCCCGGATGACAATTTCAGAAAAAGAGGAAATCTATTCTCTGGAAGATGTGGCATCTGCCATCAAATGGGTCAGTTTCGCCTTGATTGTCGTACCGTTCATGAGTTTATGGAGAGGTTTTTTCCAGGGCTATAATTATATGATGCCTACCGCAGTTTCACAATTGATTGAACAGCTTGTACGCATCATTTTCCTGCTCGGTAGTGCTTATATTATTATCGAAGTAATTGGCGGATCACCGAAAACAGCCATCCAGTTCGCCGTGTTATCAGCGGCAGTCGGAGCGGTTGGCGGAGTGTTGGTTTTGTTCTATTATTGGAAAAAGAAAAAGCCTGAATATAATGAGCTGCGCCAGAACTCTATTCAATCATATGACGTAGGGCTGCGGGATATGTACCGGGAAATTCTTTCATATGCCCTGCCAATCGTGTTTTTAGGAGTGGCGAATCCGTTATTCCAGTTCGTCGACCTTTTGACCTTTAACCGTGCAATGGATGCAGCGGGCAATATACCGGAAACAGACTTGTTGGGAATTCTAAACCTGACAGCGCATAAACTGGTTCTGATTCCGGTAATGCTGGCTACCGGATTTTCAATGGCTCTGATACCGTTGATCACCAAATACTTTACGTTGAACGAACATAAATCGTTAACAAGAACACTGGATCAATCATTCCAGATGATCATCTTTCTGACGTTGCCGGCAGTTGTCGGTATGACGTTATTGTCAGATGAGCTTTATCATATCTTTTACGAACAAAGTAAAATCGGGTCGGAAATTCTTTCGCATTATTTGCCGGCAGCGATTCTGTTTGCTTTATTCCCGGTAACCGCATCAATACTGCAAGGGATCAATCAGCAGAAATGGATTGTGTTGAATCTAATGATAGGTTTGTTGCTTAAATTGTCCTTGAATATACCGCTGATAAAACTATTTGAAACGGACGGTGCAATTGCGGCCACAATCATTGGTTACTCAGTAGCCATCGCCATGAATATTGGCGTCATCATGGTGACGATGAATTACCGGTCTTCCATGGTTGTGCGCCGGATCATGCTGATCCTGTTGATCAATGCTGTGATGGCAGCTGTTGTTTTATTGACATTGGCGGGACTCGATCTCTTCATCGATATGGATACGAAAATTCAGTCGATTATCCGGATCCTGATTGTCGGTGGGATAGGCGGAGCGGTTTACGGCTTCATCTCGTTGCGCACGGGCATTGCGCAGAAAATTTTCGGCGAACGGCTGACGAAGTACACACGTAAATTCGGTTTATAGGAGGCACCAATGCGAATAGATAAATTTTTATCGAATATGGGCTTTGGTTCCCGGAAAGATGTTAAGGTTCTTTTGAAATCGAAAGCGGTGGAAGTGAACGGTGAAGTCGTGCGGGATGCGAAACAGCATGTCGATGAAACAGCGGATAACATAACGGTTGCTGGGGAACAGGTGGAATATGTGGAATTCATCTACCTGATGATGAATAAACCTCCTGGTGTCATATCGGCTACAGAAGATAAATACGACGAAACTGTCATCGATCTGCTCGGTGAAGGGGAACGCCATTTCGAACCGTTTCCGGTCGGTCGACTCGATAAGGACACAGAAGGGCTGCTGCTGATAACGAATGACGGTAAATTGGCGCATGAATTGCTGTCGCCGAAAAAGCATGTGGCGAAGACGTATTATGCGCGGATTGATGGCGTCGTTACGGAAGAAGACGGAGAGGCTTTCCGGAGTGGCGTGATTTTGGATGATGGCTATCAGACAAAAGAGGCGTTCCTGAAAATCCTGGAGAGCGGCGAGGAGTCGGAGATCGAACTGACGATTACGGAAGGGAAGTTCCATCAGGTGAAGCGGATGTTTGAAAGTGTCGGCAAAACGGTGGTTTACCTGAAACGCCTTTCGATGGGCTCGCTGGAATTGGATCCGGATCTCGAACTCGGCGAATACCGCTATTTGACGGAAGAAGAGCTGATTGGATTGAAAGAGAAAAAATGACCGCCAAAGTTGGCGGTCATTTTTTGATTGAAATCTTATTTTAAATATTGGACAGTCGAAAGCACCCTTATTTAATGGGCGCTTTCGCTTTTCTTTGTCTAGACTCCGGTGGCCCAGCTCTTCGGGTCATAAGCCACTTTGGCTGTGCGGCTGAAGAAACGCCGCTTCGCCAAATCGTCTTATGCCTTTCAGAGCTTAACGGGCACCGTCGCTTTTCTTTTCTAAGATGTCATCTTCACTTTTTTTTGCGTCGTTGTCCATTTGCCCCGACTTGGACTTGTCACCAAATCGTTAAAGGCTAACACATTCAAATCCCTTTGAATGGTGCGAGGAGTGATGCCGAATTCATCGACTAAATCTTGCGTAGTTACAGTCCCATTTTCGAGGATGTACTTATACATATCTTTAATTCGAATTAGCATGCGATCCGTAGTAGGTTTCATAAAAGAGAACCACTCCTTCATCTTTTTTCCCGTTGGCAAAGACTAGCGGACGAGTTGCCGGGGTATACCCGGCTGGTTTAGGGCAAGTGTTTGAGACATCCTCCTAAAAATTATCTGCCAGTCTAATTTATCTGACAATTTGATTATATCGAAAAAGTGTTTTAATATCCATGTTTTTATTTTAATTTACTTAAATTAACAAATCATTTACAAAAAGTTTATGTACTAAATCTGAAAAATATTTAACCGGAATTTCTTTTAAAAAATTTTAAAAGGTGTACAATGGTTGTAATAAAAGCGGGGTGTTGAGATGGATTGGCAGTTGGAAGCAGAGAAAAGACAGGAAAGCATGCTGAGGGAATTGCAGGAACTGATTGCAATTCCAAGTATTTTAAGTGATGACGTAACTGAGGATGCGCCTTTTGGCAAAGAAGTGAAAAGGGCATTGGACTGGTTCCTGGATAAAGGCCGTGAAAAGGGATATGAAGTTAAGAATGTCGACAATATCGCTGGTCACCTGGAAATCGGATCAGGTAAGGAATTGCTCGGAATCCTCGGACACGTCGATGTGGTCCCCACAGGAGAAGGGTGGACGAAAGATCCTTTCGGTGGTGTGATTGAAAATGGCAAATTATTCGGCCGAGGCGCAATCGATGATAAAGGTCCGACGATAGCTGCCTGGACAGCGCTGAATTTGGTGAAAGATGCAGGCTGTGAATTCAATAAGCGCGTGCGCCTTATTATCGGTACAGATGAAGAAAGCGGATTCCGCTGTGTGGAAAATTATTTTCAAAAAGAGGAAATGCCCACTATGGCATTTGCGCCTGATGCGGATTTTCCGATCATCAACGCTGAAAAAGGGATAGCGGCTTTAATTTTCTCTCAAGTTTATTCCGGTAAGGAAGACCAATTGATATCATTTAAATCCGGTGAGCGGACGAATATGGTACCGGATCTCGCGAAAGCGGAAGTTGAAGGGAGTCTTTCTGATTGGCGAACTGAATTTGAAAAGTTTACGGCTGAACATGATCTTGTTTCTTCAGCAGTTGAAGAAAATGGCAAAGTAATCTTGACCGTTCACGGCAAAGCGGCGCATGCAATGGAGCCGGACGATGGCCTCAATGCCGGCGTGATGCTCGCCTTATTCCTGAAAGATCATCTAACGGGCGACGGTCAGGTGTTTACTGAATTTATTGCTGATAAGTTTTATGGCGATACACGCGGCAAGGCTTTCGGACTTGCTTTTACGGATGAAGCATCAGGAGATACGACATTTAATGCAGGGATTATGCGTTTTGAAAAAGCCAAAGGGGGAAAAGTTGAAGTAAGCATGCGCTATTCGATTTCCTACCCGTTTGATGAAAAAATGGCTGATTTTCAGGTGGAAGGTTTTTCGATGAACATCCATTCCAATTCACAACCTCATCATGTCGATGAAAATGATCCGTTTATCAAGACACTCCAGTCTGCCTATGAAAAGCAGACCGGCGACAAGGCGGAGCTGCTGGCTATTGGAGGCGGCACGTATGCAAGAGTGATGGATAAAGGCGTCGCATTCGGTATGCTGTTCCCGGGCGAGAAAGATGTAGCCCACCAGCTGGATGAATTCGTGGATATCAACAACCTGACAAAAGCGGTGGCGATTTATGCGGAGGCGATTTATCAGCTGGCATGCAATAAAAAAGAGTGAAAATGTCATAATCATACAACATTAATTGATTCATCATGGAAAAACACTATCAGAAGCGAAAGAGGGAATGGATATGGAATGGATCTTACACAACGATGAGTTTATTCAGGAAGATGAGCTGAAGATATCAAAAGAGGACCGCGGGTATCAATTCGGCGATGGGATCTACGAGGTGATCCGTGTATATAATGGAAATCTCTATACGGCAAAAGAACATATCGACCGCTTTTACGCGAGTGCTGAAAAAGTGAAGATTGTCGTGCCTTACACGAAGGACGTTTTCCACAAATTGATGTACGATCTTGTCGAGAAAAATGAAATCAATAATGGGCAGGTCTATGTTCAGATCACACGAGGATCATATATACGCCAGCACCAGTTTCCTGCAGATAGCTCGCCGGTTGTGGTCGGCTATACGAAGACTGTTGAACGTCCCGTGGAGTTGATGAGAAACGGTGCTCGTGCGAAATTCATCGAAGATATGCGCTGGCTCAGATGCGATATTAAGAGCCTGAATCTGCTTGGGAATGTGCTCGCGAAACAGGAAGCGTATGAGGACGGTTGCTATGAAGCAGTTCTGCACCGTGGTGAAATCATCACGGAAGGCTCGTCATCCAATATGTACGGCATAAAAGACGGCGTGTTGTATACCCATCCTGCTACAAACCTGATATTGGACGGCATTACGAGAAGAACAATTCTCGGTCTTTGCGAAGAGGTTGGAATTACGATACAGGAAACGCCGATGACAAAAGTGCAGGCGCTTAAAATGGATGAGTTCTTCATGTCCTCCACGACAGCTGAAATCATTCCACTTACAGAACTCGATGGCTTCAAAATCGGGAATGGGGAACGGGGCCCGTTGACTGAGAAATTGCAGCAGGCGTTTGAAGCGAAATTAAACCTGGGTGTTGAAGTGCAATAAACTCCTATCCGAAACAGCAGCCGAAATTACAGGCTGCTGTTTTTGATTTGAATCGATTTTTTGATCATCCCGATAAAATCAAGCTGACCGTTAACACCGGAGAAATGGTAAACTGATAAAAGGTGATGCAAATGGAACAACATTATTTTATTGGAATTAAAATACCGTTTCCTGTAGCGCAAAGTCTCGCGGAACAGCGAGATTCCTGGGACTTGTCCAGCCACAAACGATTGCCTGTGGCAGAAGTTCTTCACATTACTTTGCTGTTTCTGGGCGGTGACCCGCATGGTGAAATCCAGGAAGTGGCGGAAGCATTGGAGAAAGTGGCACATAGCCCTTTTACTGTGGAAATTACAGGTACAGGATATTTCGGTAAAAAGGACCGCCCACGGGTGGTTTATGCAGCCACTGAAGAAAATGAATCGTTGAATGGTTTGCAGCAGAAGATTAAAGATATCCTAAAAAATTTTCAATTGAACCCGGACAATAAACCGTATGTTCCGCATATCACACTCGCGAACAAATGGATGGGCCAAGAGCTGTGGGAAGGGATTCCCGAGCTTAAGACCGGCCGCTTCGAAGTCGGGGAGTTCAGCTTGTTCCGGATTGAACCGACCCAAACACCACGCTATATTGCTGTACAAAATTATAAATTGAAGGATGGCGTATGATTGCGCCAGTGGGCGAGGTCTTATGAGGACGATATTCATAATAAATCCGGTTGCCGGCAATGGAAAGGCTATGAAGAAATGGATGAAAATCAAAGAAACCATCGAATTTCCATTTGAATTGGCCGTCAGCCAATACAGCGGGCATGCCACTGAGCTCGTGCGGGAGTTGCAACATTCACCGGAACCGGTTCTGGTGATCGGTTTCGGGGGAGACGGCACTTTACGGGAAGTGATTGCCGGGGCGGCAGGTTCACAACAAGTACTTGTAGGCTCCATCGCAGCCGGATCCGGCAATGATTTTGGCCGCGGTTTTCATTCTTTTAAAGATGCCGTGGAAATTGCTGATTTTGTGAAGAATCCTGCTGCCAGCAGGAAAGATCTTGGAGAATTCTTTGACGGCAGGACCTATCAGTTTGTCAGCAGCACAGGCATCGGCTTTGACGCGGAAATTTCAGTGAAGGTCAATCGATCAAGGATCAAACATTGGCTCAATAAAATCGGGATGGGCAAACTGGTTTATTTGGTGTATGTCATTATTACACTGCTGAGATTTCGACTTTTCCGGCTTACTGTGGAACAGGAGGGTGAAATGCTCCATTTTGATAAAGTCTGGTTTGCGACAGTCAGTAACCAGCCCTATTTTGGCGGCGGCATGAAAATTTCGCCACATTCTGTGCCGGACGATGGCGTTTTGGAGCTGACCGTTGTCAACCGCCTTTCCCGATTGAAACTGCTGCTCGTTTTTGGTACGGTATTCAGCGGGAAGCATCTGCGATTTAAAGAAGTTCATCAATTGAAGGGCATCCGTTTTTCATTGTCAGCCGACCAGCCGGTTTATCGCCATGTTGACGGCGACAGTGCCGGCCGTACACCTGAAGATCGCAGCATCAGCTATTCGGTCAGTGCGAGTGACTGGCATTCTGTAAATAAATGATAGAAAGAGGAAGAAAAAATGAGAGCAAGATATAAACCATGGGCAGCGGAATTGATCGAAGCCCATCCGGAAATCGTAATTCCGGAACCAGCAAAATTGAAAGGCAAATGGAAAGAGGAGTTCGGCAATTCGAATCCATTGCACATTGAAGCCGGAAGCGGCAAAGGCCGTTTTATCACAGGAATGGCTATGGCGAATCCCGATATCAATTACATCGGCATCGAATTGTTCGACAGCGTGATCGTTACGGCGCTTCAAACAACGCTGGAGCAGGAAAATGGCATTCCGAATTTACGTCTATTGCGTGTAAACGCGCAGGAAATGGAAAGCTTTTTTGAAAAGAATGAAGTGGACCGCCTGTATTTGAATTTCTCCGATCCATGGCCAAAAACGCGCCACGCTAAACGTCGCCTGACACATGAATCATTCTTGAAATTATATGAAACGGTGCTGCCGAAGAATGGGGAAATCCATTTCAAGACGGACAACCGTGGACTTTTCGAATATTCGCTGACAAGCATCTCGGAATACGGCATGCTGCTGAAGGATGTTTCGCTGGACCTGCATGCAAATGAACCTGAATGGAACATCATGACAGAATACGAAGAAAAGTTCATGAAAAAAGGCCAGCCGATTTACCGGATGGAAGCACAATATAATTCGTAAACTGAAGGGGATGGGATGATGGATAAATTTGATTTTCACGATATGAAGTTGACTTGGCTCGATGGGGGCACAACGAATCTCGATGGCGGCACCATGTTCGGCGTAGTGCCGAAAGTGGTGTGGTCAAAACGGTATCCGGTCGATGAAAAGAATAATATCGAGCTGCCGACACATCCGATCCTGGTTCAATATGACGGTCATAATATTTTGATTGACAGCGGCCTTGGCGACGGGAAATTGACTGATCGCCAGAAGCGGAATCTTGGGGTGTCTTCTGAGTCTTCATTGAATAAGAATTTGGAGGAACTCGGTTTGTCTGCCGCTGATATCGACACGGTGCTGATGACGCATCTGCACGGGGACCATGCGGCCGGCTTGACTGAAATGCAGGGAGAGGAATACGTTTCCGCATTCCCGAATGCGAAAATTTATGTTTCAGCAGTCGAATGGAATGAAATGAAGAATCCGAATATCCGCTCACGCAACACGTACTGGAAAGAAAATTGGGAGCCGATTCAAGATCAGGTTGAAACTTTTGAAGATGAGTTGACGCTGTTCGGCGCCATCACGATGATCCACACAGGCGGCCATTCAGATGGACACGCTGTCATCAAGCTGGAAAGCGGCGGGGAAACGATCCTTCACATGGGCGATATCATGCCGACTCATGCCCACCAGAATCCGCTTTGGGTATTGGCTTATGACGATTATCCGATGGATTCGATCTATGCAAAAGAACGTTTGATGAAAGAGGCTTTGGAGAACGAGTATTATTTCTCTTTCTATCACGACGCATATTACCGTCTGCTGAAATGGAGCAAGGACGGCAAAGAAATTGTCGAAACGCTGCAATATAAAGAGAAGAATATCTGATTTTTTGGAGAGGCACCGCTTTTTGGCGGTGCTTTTTCTTTGGGGATTGGGGCAACCGCAACTAATTTGGATCTAACCGCAACTAAAGTGATTCCTACCGCAACTAAATGTTGAAAACGCGCAACTTAGAAATAAATATTGGAAAATATTTCTTTAATTTAAGTTGATTATGAGCTACCCGCACCTCAAATCGTTCTAACCGCATCTCAGATGGATTAACCCGCACCCCAAAGTGGCCAAGCCGCACCCCAAACGATTCAACCCGTACCTCAAATCCACGTTCGATAATTAACTTATATTCCCAATTGAAAAAGGTTCCCAAAATGG
>NZ_PJBO01000076.1:0-35281 GCF_002836425.1 Planomicrobium sp. MB-3u-38
TCATATATGATTAAGAGAAAGACTAAGCGCAGGAGGGGAAGAAAGAACAAATTATGAAACCTTTCCTGACGCAAAATCATAAACAGTTAAAAAAGAGCTGTATATATTTTCAAAAGCAGGAGGACGTTAAACCTGATTCTGATTTGATAGTCGATGGCAGCCGTTCCAGAGAAGAAGTTTGCACTACCATATTGCTGCAGCTTCCATATTAATCTATAAAAATCATAATGTGATTAAAGATTTCAGCTCAAGCCGCATCAACATGGATAATGCGGTAATGAAAAAGGGGAAATGAAAGTTGAAGATCAGAAATTCAGCAAAAGCAGTTATTATTGAAAGGGGAAAGATATTGCTGACAAAAAACGAAGACAGAGAAGGTCCTTTTTATCTTTTTCCAGGCGGTGGGCAGAATCACGGAGAAACTTTGACAGAGGCTTTAAAGAGGGAATGTCTCGAAGAAGCGGGAGCGGGTGTCGATGTAAAAGAACTGCTCCATATTCGAGAATACATCGGCAAAAATCATGAACACGCCTCGTTTGATTCAGCAGTCCACCAGATTGAATATTATTTCCGCTGCAAGCCTCATAGAGCAGCACTGGAGTACTTGCCTCCGACGAACCCGGATTCTCACCAAGCAGGTATTGTTTGGCTGCTGATTGAAGAGTTGGCGAACTACCGCATCTATCCCAAAGCTATTGTCCATCCATTGCAGCAGTTGGTAAAAGGAATCGATTCACCTATTTATCTGGGAGATGTTAATTGAATACGAAATTAAAAATCCGGTTTGCTTCTTTCAGCAAACCGGATTTTTAATGCAGGAACTATTACAGGGGGGATGAGCGGGTCTGTTTATTTTTTAATATCTAATACCATGATGACATAGCCGATATTGGACCCGTTGTCCCAATCCAGAAAAATTTCCTGTATCCGTTTCTCAAAGACAGATTCGAATCCCGCTGCTTCGAGCATCGAACGCTCAAGCGGCCGTTTGGTATATTTAAGGATTTCACTATGGCCATTCCTGATCAACGCTTTTTCAATTTCGGTTAAGACGCCCGTCCAACAAATCAACAATGTCCGGTCGTTGACCCAATATGTATCTGTCTGATGGAGATTACGCTGTAATGTTTTACAAACTTGTTCAAGTTTCATATCAAAGATGACTTTGTCATACTCCGATGGCCATTCGAAATTAAGGGGGTCAGCCTTTTCAGAAGAAACGGCGAGAAATGTACCGGTCTCCAAATCAAGATTCCAGTCCACGTAAAATTCATCGATTGTCCATCCGGCAATTTCCTTCAATTGCCGGCGAATAATGGGTTTCAATTCCTGAACCAATAAATTCCGTGTCTCCAATACACGTTTCCATTCATTTTGCTTCAAAAGGATTTTCTCCATCGTGGTTGTAAAACCTCTGAAATGCATAATGATAAAAGGTCGTTTAATCGTTACATAAACAGAAGTAGGACCTTTTCCAAAATGTTTCCGCAACAGCGTCGATATAAATCCGCCTACTTCTGTTTCAATACTTCTTTCTTTGAGCATGAGATGCAGTTCCTTTCCACCTAGCGATCGTTTGGCATACGTATCCGATGCAATAAACCGAGAATAATTCCATTAGTATCTGTAATTTTTAAGGAGTAGAACGTTTCAGAATCAACACCATATAACTGTATTCCTGATGAAAATCCCAATCGACAAATATCTCTTCAACGGGGCTGGGCAAGAAATGGTCCAGATTGAAGAATTTTGTAATCCTGTATTCCAATGGCCTTTTAGCCAGCTTTAATTCGTCAGCTGCACCATTTTTAATCAATTGTTTCTCTATTTCCACCAGTATGCCGGTCCGTTTAATCAAGAGAATATCGCTGTTCAGTCAAAACAACTCTGTTTTTTCCGGTTTCTTCTGTGTAAGTGAGCTGTTCATTTCGATAATATCTTTTATAGGTCCTTCATGTACGCCAGGAGGAGCGGAAAAGTCGCTTTCAGCATCAGTGTTGCCGGCAATTACCAGCAGCAATGCACTTTCCTTTTCCAAATTCCAATCGAAGAATAGTTCTTTTCCTTTAAAATCAGAAACTGAGCCAAGACCTTCAAGAAAATCATTCTTCAATGAATTCATCATTAAATCTCTGCTCTCCAGCATACGTTTGTTTTCCAGGCGATCGAGCAGCATCTTTTCTGGAGGCAATAAAAAACCGTTTAAATGAATCAACAGGTAGGGAGGGTGAAATTGTACTTCCATTTCTTCAGGGCTTTCGCCGAAATGGTCTTTCAGAAATTTTGATATATAACTTGAAATCTGTGACTGAACGGCCTGACTCTCAGTCATAAGCAACACTCCTTTTATAACAAATGGGGACAAGCGGACGAATCAAACAAGTTCTCAAACAAAAACAACGTTCAATTAAATTTTTGAACAAAAAAAACGCCAAAAAAGAATGTTCCATTCCTTTTTGGCGTTATTGTCAGCTCTATTGTCTGAAATACTCTGCCTGATTCATATAGCGCAATGTTGGGAAGAAGTCGAAGTGACGGACTGTTCCCACACCCCTGTTTAATTACTTTTATAAGTCTACTATACAGAATCTCTTTATTCTTGTAAAGAAAGTCAAAATAGCCCAGATCTATTAACAGTGCCGGTGATATCTTGTCAACTGATGGACTTTTTATGGAGTTTAGTTGGCGCGGAAACACAATTTGAACACTTTGAATAATTTTCTTCTTCAATCAGGCGCTTTACATAGGCAGGGCAGTTCGTAAATTCCCTGTACGCAATCGGGGTGGATACAAACCCGCAGGAATCTCCTGCAAATTGCTGAGAGTGTATGCGTTTACTCTTGTGGTCGATAAAATACTTCATATTTTTCACTCCTTCAGCTGGCCGAAAAATAACGCCGAAAAGAATAAGATCCTTTTCGGCGTTATCGTCAGCACTATTGTCCGGGATACACGACCTACATGTTATTAATTTAAGTACCGAAAAGAACCAACTGTTTATTATCGTTTGAAAAATGTCCATTCTCGGCGAATTTCATGGTTCTACTAACAGAATACTCATTTTTTGTTAAAAAGTAAATAAGAAAATAAATTTTTGATAAATTTTATTTAAACTGCAAAAAGACCGAAAAGGGCGAATTATTGACTGGCATCAAGGATAGAACGGCGGCTCGGGATTATAATAAGAATAGAGGTGAGCTTATGAAATATCTATTGTTCGTTATATCCGTGCTTTTGCTGGCAGCCTGCAGCCAGAACGCTCTGCCCAAAACGCTGAAAGACCCTTCACCCATTCAACAGATACCTGCCAGTTCTGCTGGGCTGACATTGGAATTAGAGGATGATTCCTTTAGCAGGTCGCCATCTGCGATTGAAGCAAGCATGAAAAATGACAGCTTAAAACATTATGATTACGGGGATTATTTTTATATAGAAGTGAAAAAAGAAGATGGTTGGTATATCTTGACCCATTCAGATGCTGTGTTTATCGAGAATCCGCATCTCACTGATTTTGGCCATGTACTCTTGTCAGGCAGCCGTATTAAACAGTCTTTTTCTTTCGATTTACTGAAAGTCACATTGCCGGCTGGAGAATATCGTCTCATCAAAACGTTTCTGTCGAAGGAACAGCCGTTCCATGAAATCTCACTTTCCGCGCCGTTTACGGTTAGCTGAAAGAAACATAAAAGGAGCCTGATCACCGTTTTACCGGTTGATCAGGCTCCTTTTATTGAATCGGTTTTGTTAAAACAGGGAACAAACTTCATTTTGTATTTTCACTATCGTTCGAGTATGTTTCAGCCGCCATTGCTGCTTCTTTTTCTTTCAGTTTCAGATGTGGTTCAGTGTATTTTGCAATAATTGTGCCGTTGCCGAGGCCTTCATTGATCATCCGGTCGACTTCATTTCCGCAATTGCAGGATTGCTGTTGGTTTTTCATGTTTGTTCCTCCTCAAATTATTTTTTTATCCAGCCGTTCTGTTTTCGGTGGCATCTTCCAGGCTCTGTTGAAATAAATCTGCCAGTTTTTTGATGGACAAAAGTTCTTCCTCTTCATCAGGAAAAAGATCCACTTTGACACTTTCTTCTATTACTATTGCATTCAATCGCTTAAATTCCTCTTTCATTACATCCACGGCTTCGCAGAATTGAAAATACGCTGTGTCTCCGGAACCGAAAACGCCGACCACTTTTCCGGATAAATCAATAGATGCAAGATTGTCAGTAAAAACTTCCGTCTCAAAAGGAAGGTCCCCGTCATCATAGGTATAGGTGCCAAAAAGGATACCGTCATAATTCAGCAATTCCTCAGCGTCCACTTCACCCATTTCCATATTTTTCATAACGACATCAAATTCGCTCCGGTTTATATATTCTTCCAATAAACTGGCGATCTCTTCGGTGTTCCCTGTGGAGCTTGTATACAGGATGAGCACTCGTTTCATCGTAAACACTCCTGTCTGAATCCTTAAGCTTTCTCCCTATAAACCAAGTTTAAAGCAGAACTTCAAATAAAAACTTGATGGGAATCAAGTTGAACGATAAGTCCTTGAAATGAATAGTTTTTTACTGGAAAAATTGCTTTATATGGTCGGATGTTGATGCAGGTCAAGGGGTTTTCGTTCAAATGATCCTATACTGAAGTCAATACCACTCATACTGAAAAATCATATTAAGAAAGAAGTGATAATCATGAATTGGATGCTCCATCAACTCGTTTTAAGTATCCATATCCTGCTTGGTATCGCATGGGTGGGAGGCATTTTGTTTGTAGGCTGGGGAGTTTTTCCGGTTGCTGCAAAAATGGATACGATGAGCAGGCAAAAACTTCTTGTGATGCTGATGCAATGGATCCATCATAAATTCACTTTTATAGGCTCAGGCGTCATTTTGACAGGTCTGCTTCTCGGCAGCGTCCTGGGTCCAGTGCGGGATTTCGATACAGCAATGAACTCTGCTTACGGACACAATTTAATCCTGGCTTTTACTGTCGGGGTTCTGACACTTTTATGGGGTGTTTTTGTCAGCTACCGGTTTTCCATTAAAGTTTTGACTCATGATACCATCTGGAAAATGGCGGATAACGGTTATCCCCGCCTGTTGAAAAACGCAATGCGCAGCGTAACGATTGTGTCTGGCGTTGAAGTTGTCGGATTCTTGAGCTTAATGGCTATTATGCTGTCGTTTTAACAGTCTGAAGAGGAAGGTGCGAAGGATATGATCAATTTAATGAAAACCCAAAATTATTCATACCGTGCCTCATGGCTGGCGCTGCTGCGGCCCATGACCTTGACGGGCACTATCAGCCCGGCAATTGCGGGCGGAGCATTTGCTGCACAAACCGGAACAGTGGATATTACAGTTTTCATCGTATTTATAACATCCGCTTTGCTGGTCCAGATGGCGGTCAATATATTCAATGATTATTTTGATTTTGTGCATGGCCAGGATATCGATAAATGGGAAGAGACCGAATCCAGTGGATTTTCCAAAAAACCGATCTTTTCTCAATTGCCGGCTGTTGCAGCTGCATTGCTTCTTATTGCGGCAGTTCTGGGCATTTGGCTTGCAGTACACAGCAGTTATTGGATTTTAGTTGTGGGTGCCATCAGCATTGCTGCAGGGATATATTACTCAGCAGGTAAACCTTCTTTAGCTTCAATTGGCGCTGGTGAATTAGTTGCCGCTGTGTTCCTGGGATTTGTAGTAACCAGTCTGGCATTTGTTGTGGAAGGGGGCGGCTTCAATTGGGAAATCATAGCGGTCGCATTTCCATATGCTGCACTCATTGCTTCTATGATCCTGGTGAATAATATTCGGGATATAGAAAAAGACAGAGGTTTCCGCTGTACGCTCGCCATAACATTTGGCCGGCGGAAAGCTATGATGCTGCTGGGCTTTTTGATTACTGTGCCTTATATTTGGCTGCTGGGACTGAATGCTTCTGGAATTACCGGATGGCCTACAGCCATTGTGTTTTTGGCATTGCCGATCGCTTTTTGGCTCCGATGGAAATTAAGGGAAGGTGCACCGCGTGAAGATGAAAGGGATGCCATGAAATGGGCAGCCTGGCATCATTGGGTATTCGGCTTACTGTTCGCTTTCGGAATTGCAATCGGGTAAAAGGGCTTTGTTTTATTTTTGAATGTTATTTTGAATAATCAGATTATTAATGCTAAAATTAATGAGAACCATTCTGAGTAGCTGACTTGTTGCGAAATGAGAATTATATAGAAGGGGATGGATGGCATTGGGTGAAGCAGCTAAAACGGTCATCTTTGAAATTGAACGGAGAGACACGCCGGACGAGAAATCGTATTGGGAAAAATTCGAATTGCCGTACCGGATGAATATGAATGTCATTTCGGCATTGATGGAAATCCGTCGAAACCCTATTAATATGGAAGGGAAAAAAACCACACCTGTCGCATGGGATATGAATTGCCTCGAAGAAGTTTGCGGCGCCTGCTCGATGGTCATCAACGGCAAAGCGCGGCAGTCATGCACGGCATTGGTCGATCAGCTGGAACAGCCCATCCGCCTTCAGCCGATGAGCACTTTTCCGGTGGTACGGGATCTGGTCATCGACCGCAGCACGATGTTCAATACATTGAAGAAATTAAAGGCATGGATTCCGATTGACGGCACCTATGATTTGGGCGAAGGTCCGCGCATGCCTGAGCGGAAACGCCAATGGGCTTACGAATTATCCAAATGTATGACTTGCGGCGTGTGCCTTGAAGCCTGTCCGAACGTCAATGATAAATCGGAATTTATCGGCGCTGCACCGATTTCCCAGGTCCGCCTGATGAATGCGCATCCGACAGGAGCCATGAATAAAGACGAACGCCTGACTTTACTGATGGGACCTGGAGGAATCCAGCAATGCGGCATGGCGCAGAATTGCGTGGAATCCTGCCCGAAAGGGATCCCGCTGACAACTTCCATCTCTTCGATGAACAGAGACACCACGATTCAAATGTTCCGCAACTTCTTTGGAAGCGACCGGATGGTGGATTAGTTTCAAAATGGTTCGGATGGGGAAGTCGTACTTAAAGAAGGAAAGAGGAGGAATTCATATGACAATTGATAATAGCCCCGAAGAAAAGTATACCAGCCGGACCGAACGCGAAGAAATTGGTCGCAGGACGAATGCAGGATTTGCGCGTGTTGAACGGGCAGAAGTCGAAGAAGGTGCAAGTGATATTCCTACAGGGCCGGTCGGACAAAAATTAACGGAAGATGAAATCCGACGCCGTGTCGGCGAAGGGAATTTTGAAACCGCGAAAGACGACCGCCAGACAAACTCGATCAACAGCTGATATTTCTATAGAAAAAGCTGAACCAAGCCGATCATTCGGCTTGGTTCAGCTTTTTTTGATGATTTTGTTAAAATGAAAAACCTTCCGGCATGTTCTTCACTACCACCACTACTTTATGATCTTCAACCGATTTTTCCAAAAATTCAGCTTCAGCACGGCTGAAACCAAGCTCTTCAAATTGGTTGATCAACACAGCTTCTTTGGAACTGAATAAATTTGAAATTGCCGTGTTTACACCTGTCTCCGACATTCCGATTTTATTGGCGTCAGCCATTTTCACTAAATCATTGGTCCGTTTCGTGTCGTCGGTAAAGATGTAAATATCCCCAGGCAGTACGCCTTCGGTCTTTATATGTTCGATATCCCTGATAGCTTCATCATCTTGACGGTATTCCATGTAACTTAACGTCATTTCTGCACCTCCAGATTTTATTGAAGCAGTCCAGGCGCCAGGAATGACCAGATCAACTGGGCTTCTTCCGGTGAACGCGGTGTAATGACAGCTTTTTTGGGATAAGGCAAAGCGGCTGGGCGTTTCTCAATATGCTTTTTAACGTAAGGGTTCTGCTCCAATGCCTGCTTGAACATCTCCTGGGTTGCACGCGAATGCACGCTCCGTTTTCGTTCGATCAGCCATTTGAACCAGGCATAGAACGCATTATCAGAAAATTCATCTTCATAATGTTCAATGAGGCTTTCCGCTTCTTTCAGCCGTCCGAGCGCGATGAGCGAAGAAACGGCCAGATACCGGGCACCTTGATGGTCAGCCGGGTTCAGCTGAAGCAGTTTCTGGAATTCATCAAATGATTTGCCGAATTCATCCCGCTCCCAGAAATGGATTCCGAGAAGGAATACAGCCCGCAGATATGGCCGGTTTGCAATATAAAGCCATGAAACTTCCATTTCATGTTCGTAATGCAATTTTCCGCTGGCAATAGCTTTTTCCAGTAATGATTTCTTCACTGACGGATCCATTTCCATTTCAGCGGCAAGCAGGAATCCGTCCGGTAGCAGCGGATCAAATTGCTGGACCTTTTGAAGCTCTTCAGCGGAAACGGAATAGATGCCTTTCGAGAATAATTCATAGGCGAGAAGCTGCGCCTTTTCAGAATCGGACTTCGGTTTATAAGGCTTCGCATGGTAGTACTCCATCTGGCGCTTCAAAGCCGCTTCGCTGGCAATCGCAGCATGTTTCAAATGCATGAACAGCTGCCAGTTCTGCAGTTCATTGGCTTTCGGGTTTGTCCCGACTTCGAACGCATATGCCGCTTCTTTTTCCTGTTCGGCTACCGTTTCAAGGTAGAAAGTCTGAAGTTCATCTGCAAACAACTCGATTTCTTGTTGATCGGCTCCAAAGACATCCGCCAACCGGGCAGATGTCCAGTCTAATTTGATAAGTTTCTGATTGATTCCAAATAGAACGGCACCACCAATTGCGGCAGCTTGAACTTCAGGAAGTGGTTTCAGGTAATGGAAAAAAGTTTCGATCAGATCGTCACTTTTGAGATCCTGCTCAATCAGGAATTGTTCGAGCTGTTCCACAGATTTCAGCACGCCATCCCTAACTTCCTGCGCACCGCGAAGGCCGCTTGAAAACATCTGATAGACCGAAATGATGTTTTGTTTGTAGAATTGCTGCTCATTATCCGTTTGCGAAGTGCTGTACATATTTTTCAGCTTTTCGACCGTTTCCGGATTCACGTCCACCGCCGTCGTTACACTGTTCAACGCCATGACGAAGCGATCGCTGATGCGGTGGTCGGGCAAATAAAAGCCGAGAGCGATATTTCCGGCTTCTGCCGGGAAAGATTCATTGACATCAATTTCGTATATTTCCTGAGACAGCAAATCACGCATTTGCGCCCGGTAATCCGAAACGGAAAGAATTTCGCCTGCCAAAAAGGCAGGATTCGACCAGCTCGTGAGAATCTGACGAATTTGCGGACGCTGTTCCTGCCGGATTTTTCCCTCGATAAATGAGTTCCAAATATCAGCCTGTTGTGAAAAGAAATAAACATCTCCGATAATCCCGCCGGATTTTTCTTCTCCATATAACGGGACCAGGAGATCTTCGGTTTTATTTTTCCATTCCACCAGTCCTTTTTGCTGGGAAGGGCGGGGGTGGCTGCTGAAAAAGTCCTGAAGCACTGCCTGTAAAACAAGGTTTTGTTCCTGCACCAGCCCATTTTCTGTCTCGTTTACACCGCAGCATTTTTTATATTTTTTTCCGCTGCCGCATGTGCATGGATCATTTCTTCCGACTGTCACTGTGTTATCTCCGTGATGGCGCGTCATTTTGTATGCTCCCCGAGCAATAAGCGTTCTTCGTCGCGGCTATGTATCTCGTTCACCACTAACAGCGCATGGAATTGCTTCATCACATCATACGTCAAGCCTTCCTCTTTCAGCATCGTTGTAATGTCTGCGGCGATTATGCGCAGCAGATCATGGTCGCGCGTCAATTTAGCCACAGTATCTTCAAGCGCGGGATTTTTATCGAGCATTTCCTGATAGAATCCTTCTTCTTCTGCATTTGCATGGCTGATGATGCGGGTTTCCCAGTATTCAAGCAAATGTTCTGCTGCCTGCATGGCGACTTCAAATTCCTTTGCTCTCAGCAAATCTTCTATTTCTTCAGTTTTAGCGATCGCCCCGGATAAGGCTCCTTGATGTATCGCGTGATGTGCATGCAGCTGGCTCAATGACGGTCCTGACATTCTGCTTCATCCTCTCTCATTTTTCCTCAGTATAGCATGGAAAAAAGTGCAATTTTTCTGCTAAGGGCATTCCCTTACCGAAAAAGGGAATGCCCTTATATGGTAGAATTATTTTAAGCTTTAAGCTTTACATAATGCAGTTTCCTGAACGTTTTTGGAACTCAAATAAAACCGGTTTCCTTGCGGGGAGAGGATTAAATAGATGAAAAAAGCTGTTTTATTGATAATTACCGGGATTCTGCTCAGCGCGTGCGGCAATACTTCCGCCGGCAGCAGTGATGAACTCCTGATTTCCGCAGCATCCAGCCTGTCAGAGGCGATGCAGGCTGCTGAAAAAGAATTTCAGGAAAAACATCCCGATATTGAGCTGGCATTCAATTATGGCTCTTCGGGCAAATTGAGAAATCAGATCCAGCAAGGGGCACCGGCTGATCTTTTTTTATCGGCAAGTGTTAAAGACATGGACCAGCTGTCGGACGACGGCCTTATAATAGAAGGAACTGCCCAAAACTTCGCCCAAAACCGTCTGGTGCTTGCGTCAGCTGAAAAACTGGACGGAACCGATCTGAAGAAAATACTGGAAGGCACCGACAAGATGATTGCAGTCGGCGAACCGGAAAGTGTGCCGGTCGGTTTCTATACCAAAGAAGCCTTGACGAATCTCGGTTTGTGGGAAGAAATTGAAGGAGAGCTGATTTTCGCCAAAGATGCGCGCCAGGTTTTGAGTTATGTCGAAAGCGGAAATGCCGAAATGGGCTTTGTCTATTCATCGGATGCCCGGATATCAACAACACTGGAAACCATTATCGAGGTTCCGCAAAATGGCAGTGAAATCATCTATCCAGCCGCAGTAATCGAGAGCTCTGCCAACCCGCAGGCCGCCGGCTATTTTCTGGAATTCCTGCTGAGTGATGAAGGGCAGAAACTGCTTGAAAGTTATGGGTTTGCCCCTGCCAAAGGAGAGCTTCGCTGATGCCGTATGATTTGTCGCCATTTTTCTTATCATTAAGAGTCGCACTTATTTCAACTTTTTTTGTTTTCATCATCAGTATCCTGCTCGTCCGTTTCATGAGCAGGCGGGATTTTTTCGGCAAAAGTTTTGTCGAGGCAGTGATTTTGCTGCCGCTCGTTTTGCCGCCGACTGTTATCGGTTTCGCGTTGATTTATCTGTTCGGCATGAACGGCCCGCTGGGAATTTTACTGGAGGAATGGTTCGGTATCCGGATTGTGTTCACGTGGGTCGGAGCCGTCATCGCGTCGTTTGTGGTATCTTTGCCATTGATGTATCAAAGCGCATTCGCTGCTTTTGAAAAAGTTGATCCACGCTGGGAAAATGTCGCGAGGACAATGGGCATCGGCGAATGGCGCATTTTCCGCACCATCACATTTCCGCTTGCCTGGCCGGGAATTTTTGCCGGGTTGATCCTGTCGTTCGCCAGAGGCCTGGGAGAATTCGGTGCCACGTTGATGATCGCCGGCTATATTCCCGGGCAGACGGAAACAGTGCCGCTCGCCATTTATTTCGCTTATGAAGCCGGGCAGATGGAAAAAGCGGCTTTTTGGGTGATCGTCATTTCGTCTTTGGGACTGGCTGTTATGTCCTGGCTCAATTACTGGAGAAAAAAGAACGGCATCCGCCTGGGAAGGGAGTAATTGCGATGTTGACTGTGAATTTCAGCAAACAGCTTGAAAAATTCAGATTGGATATGGATTTTCATTTGAATAAAGAAATCCTGGCGCTCACCGGGCCATCGGGTTCAGGGAAAACGACGCTGCTGAATTGTATCGCGGGAATCGTGCAGCCGGACCGGGGTGAAATTGTGCTCAATGGCCGAACATTTTTCGGCGGCACAAGGAAACCCCTGAAAATCCAAAAACGGAAAGTGGGTTATCTGTTTCAGGATTATGCGCTGTTCCCTCATTTCACCGCAGAAAAAAACATTCTCTACAGTTTGCCGAGGGGCTCAGACCTCACGCATATCAATGAATTGACTGAGCTTCTTGGCATCAAAGAGATCTTGTCCAAATACCCTCACCAGATTTCAGGCGGCGAAAAACAGCGTGTGGCACTTGCGCGGGCACTTGCCGCCAAGCCCGCCATCCTGCTGCTGGACGAACCTTTTTCAGCGCTCGATGACGAAACGCGCGACCGCTGCCAAATGGAGCTGATGCGCATCCATCAGGCATGGGAAATTCCTGTCATTTTCGTCACGCACCGCAAAACTGACGCAGAAAAACTCGCTCACCGCATGATCCGCATCGAAAAAGGTCAAATGTCCGAATACCATCCAAGCTAAGCATTCCTCTTATTTTTAGAGGGATGCTTATTTTTTTGATTTTTTCGAACAAGGGAGTTTCAGGGGTTCAATAGGACTTTCCCTAATGGGAACTTATTCTTGTGAAATCCATAATGGAGATATACGAATGATATGGAATTGATTCCCTGTCAAAGTCTTTCATTCTGAGAAGGAGTGTTTAAGAGCATATGAAAAAAAGATTCGGATTCAATTTTTTCAAACCGATTGAAAGTTACTCAGGAAGCTGGTCGATACTCGAAGAAAAAAGCAGAGACTGGGAAAACATGTACCGCCAAAGATGGTCGCACGATAAAGTGGTCCGCACCACACACGGCGTTAACTGTACCGGCTCCTGCAGCTGGAAAGTTTTTGTGAAGAACGGAATCATCACATGGGAAAATCAGCAGATCGACTACCCGTCATGCGGACCCGATATGCCGGAATTTGAACCCCGCGGATGTCCACGCGGCGCAACATTTTCCTGGTACGAGTACAGCCCGCTGCGTGTGAAATACCCTTATATGCGCGGCCGTTTATGGCGGCTGTGGAAAGCGGCGCGGAGTACTCACGCTAACCCGGTGGAAGCCTGGGCAAGCATTGTGGAAGATCCGGAAAAAGCGCAATTCTATAAATCGGCCCGCGGCAAAGGCGGCCATATCCGCGTGAACTGGGAAGACGCTTTGGAATTGATCGCTGCTCAATTGATCTACACGATCCAAAAATATGGTCCTGACCGCATTGCCGGTTTCACGCCGATTCCAGCGATGTCGATGGTCAGCTACGCATCAGGGGCACGTTTCCTTTCACTGCTTGGCGGGCAGATGCTGAGTTTTTACGACTGGTACGCGGATCTTCCGCCGGCTTCACCGCAAATTTGGGGAGAGCAGACAGATGTACCGGAATCTTCGGATTGGTATAATGCCGGCTATTTGATGATGTGGGGGTCGAACGTTCCAATGACTCGTACACCGGATGCACACTTTATGACAGAAGTGCGTTATAAAGGAACAAAAGTCGTTTCCGTGGCTCCCGATTTCGCGGAAAACGTAAAGTTTGCGGATAACTGGCTCGCGCCGAATCCAGGAAGTGACGCGGCTTTGGCGCAGGCCATGACGCATGTAATTCTGGATGAATTTTACCAGCAGCGGAAAGAGCCGATGTTCATCAATTACGCAAAACAATATACCGATATGCCGTTCATGGTACTGCTGGATCCTCATGAAGATACGCTGAAAGGCGGTCGTTTCCTCCGGTCAAGCGATTTAGGCGATGCTTCCCAGCATTCAGACTGGAAATCGGTCATTTATGATGAAGCAATCGAAGGTTTGATGGTTCCAAACGGAACGATGGGGCAGCGATGGGAAGAAGACAAGAAATGGAATTTAATTCTTGAAAATGAAGACGGCAGCAAAGTGGAACCTGCTTTGTCAGTCGAAGGTCACGGCGAAGAATGGGTCGAAATCGCATTCCCTTATTTTGACAATGCCGGTAATGGCGTCTTCAAGCGGGTGGTTCCGGCCAAGAAAATCGTTTTGGCTGATGGCACTGAGCGTTATGCATGTACGGTGTATGATTTGATGATGAGCCAATACGGCGTCCCAAGAATCGACAGCCCGTTGAACGCCAAAGATTATTTTGATGAAGATTCCCATTACACACCGGCCTGGCAGGAAAAAATCACTTCGGTCAAAGCTTCGATTGTTGTGCAGATCGCCCGTGAATTTGCACAGAACTCAATCGATACAGGCGGACGTTCGATGATCATCATGGGTGCAGGCATCAATCACTGGTTTAACAGCGATACCATCTACCGCGCCATTTTAAATCTTGTCGTGCTGACTGCATCTCAAGGTGTCAACGGCGGCGGCTGGGCACATTATGTCGGCCAGGAAAAATGCCGTCCGATTGAAGGCTGGTCAACGATCGCTTTTGCAAAAGACTGGCAGGGACCTGCACGTCTGCAGAATGCAACTTCGTTTTTCTATTTTGCAACAGAACAATGGCGTTACGAAGAAAGCGGCACGGACAGTTTGAAATCGCCGACAGGTGGAGAAGTCAGCTATCAGCATCCGGCTGATTATAATGTGCTGGCAGCGCGTCTTGGGTGGCTGCCTTCGTATCCGCAATTCGAGAAAAACAGCCTCGTATTTGCGGAAGAAGCCGCACAGCAAGGCAAGAAAACCAATAAAGAAATTATCGATCACGCTGTTGAACAAGTGACTTCAAGAAAAACCAAGTTTTCGATAGAAGATCCCGGAGCACCGGAAAACTTCCCGCGTTCGCTTTTCATCTGGCGCTCGAATCTGATTTCCAGTTCAGCAAAAGGCCAGGAATACTTCATGAAACATTTGCTGGGAGCTTCCGACGGCTTGCTTGCTGAACCGAATACAGAACAGAAACCGGAGGAGATTGTCTGGAGAGAAGATGTTGTCGGGAAGCTGGATTTGATGGTCGCACTTGATTTCCGTATGACTTCGACACCGCTTTATGCAGATATCGTCTTGCCGGCAGCGACATGGTATGAGAAAACGGATTTATCTTCAACGGATATGCATCCGTTTGTCCATCCATTCAATCCGGCCGTCAACCCGCTGTGGGAGTCGCGGTCCGACTGGGACATCTATAGCAAACTCGCAGAAAAATTCTCAGAAATGGCGAAAACACATTTGCCTGGAGTTTATAAAGATGTCGTCATCACACCGCTTGCCCATGACACTGTTAGTGAAATCGCGCAGCCGATGGGTCTTGTAAAAGACTGGACGAAAGGTGAAATTGCCGCTGAGCCCGGCAAGACGATGCCGAACTTCAGTATTGTCGAACGCGATTACACCAAAATCCATGATAAATACATTTCGCTTGGACCGAATTTAGTGGTCGGCAAAACGGGTGCACATGGCGTCAGCTTCTCTGTCGCTGATGAGTACGAAGAACTGAAACATATTAATGGAACTTTCTTTGATGAATCCATCAAGAACGGCCTGCCGAAAATCCAGACGGCGCGGCAGGTGGCAGATGCGATGCTGAATCTTTCTTCAGCTACAAACGGCCGTGTTTCACAAAAAGCCTATATAGAAGCAGAAAAAGATACTGGAGTGGAACTGAGAGATATTTCGGCTGACCGCGCTGCTGAAAAAATTACGTTCCAGAGCATTACCGTCCAGCCGCGAGAAGTCATTCCGACGCCAGTCTTCTCAGGATCCAATAAGATGGGGCGCCGCTACTCACCGTTTACGACTAATATTGAACGGCTCGTGCCTTTCCGCACATTGACCGGCAGACAGCATTTCTATATCGACCATGAAATCTTCCAGCAATACGGAGAAGCGCTGCCGATCTACAAACCGACTTTGCCGCCGATGGTTTTCGGTGCAAATGACAAGGTGGTCAAAGGCGGAGTCGATTCCCTTGTGCTGCGCTATTTGACACCGCACGGCAAATGGAATATCCATTCCACTTACCAGGATAACCAGCATATGCTGACGTTATTCCGCGGCGGCCCTACGGTTTGGATCAATAACGAAGACGCCGACACACATAACATAAATGACAACGACTGGCTCGAAGTCTATAACCGAAATGGTGTAGTCACAGCGCGCGCAGTCGTCAGCCACCGGATGCCGCGGGGCACAATGTTCATGTACCATGCACAGGACAAGCACATCAATGTTCCCGGTTCTGAAATTACCGATACACGAGGCGGCAGCCATAACGCACCAACCCGAATCCATATGAAACCGACACAAATGGTCGGCGGATACGCGCAGCTCAGCTATGGCTTCAATTATTACGGGCCGATCGGCAATCAGCGTGATGAGTATGTAGCTGTCCGGAAAATGAAGGAGGTAGACTGGCTTGAAAATTAAAGCACAAGTAGCAATGGTGATGAACCTTGATAAATGCATCGGCTGCCACACGTGCAGTGTGACGTGCAAAACGACTTGGACCAACCGTAAAGGTGCCGAGTATATGTGGTTCAACAACGTGGAAACCAAACCTGGCATCGGTTACCCGAAACGCTGGGAAGACCAGGAGCTTTACAAAGGCGGCTGGCAGCTCCGCAAAGGGAAATTGGAACTTAAATCCGGAAATAAACTGTCCAAAGTCGCTTTAGGGAAAATCTTCTATAATCCCGATATGCCTGAGATGAAAGATTATTACGAGCCCTGGACTTATAATTACGAGCACTTGACGAATGCAGGGGAATCGGAACATTCCCCTGTAGCTCGTGCACATTCTGCCATCACGGGAGAAAAGATGGATCTTGAATGGGGCCCGAACTGGGAGGATGACTTGGCAGGGGCACATATTACGGGTCCACTGGATCCGAATATCCAGAAAATCGAAGAAGAGATCAAATTCAATTTTGAAAAATCCTTCATGATTTATTTGCCGCGATTATGTGAGCACTGTCTGAATCCAAGTTGTGTGGCTTCTTGTCCATCTGGCGCCATCTATAAACGGGAAGAAGACGGAATCGTTCTGGTCGATCAGGAAGCATGCCGCGGCTGGCGTTATTGCATGACCGGCTGTCCGTACAAGAAAGTCTATTTCAACTGGCAGACAAACAAAGCTGAAAAATGCACATTCTGCTTCCCGCGGATTGAATCCGGCTTGCCGACCGTTTGCTCTGAAACATGCACAGGAAGGATCCGTTATCTCGGTGTCTTGCTTTATGACGCCGACCGCGTGTTGGAAGTGGCATCGACGCCGGATGAAAAAGACCTTTATAAAGCACAATGCGATTTATTCATCGATCCGTTTGATCCTGACATGATTGCACAAGCCCGCAAAGACGGCATTTCGGAAGACTGGATTGAAGCTGCACAGAATTCGCCGGTCTACAAACTGGCTATTGAACACCAATTGGCGTTCCCGCTCCATCCTGAATACCGGACGCTTCCGATGGTTTGGTATGTGCCGCCGCTCAGCCCGATCATGAATTACTTTGAAGGCAAGGATTCCATTAAGAATCCGGACATGATTTTCCCGGCAATCGAAGAAATGCGTACGCCTATTCAATACCTTGCCAATATGCTGACTGCGGGGGATACCGTCACGGTCAAGCATTCACTTCAGCGGATGGCGATGATGCGTTCTTATATGCGCGCGTTATCTTCCGGCAAAGAGTTTGACAACAGCCGGCTTGAACGTGTGGGCATGACGCCTCATCAGACTGAATCCATGTATCGTTTGCTGGCTATTGCAAAATACGAAGATCGCTTTGTCATTCCGAGCACACACCGAGAAGGACGCGTCAACCCTTATCGTGCGCAAGGTATGGAAGGTTTTGATACAGACGGCATGGGTGGCTGGGGCACTGAATCCGGTGGATCGTGTGACGGCTGCGGTCCTGCTAGCCCGAGTCCGACTGGCACTGCAACCAAAACTGGCAAGGAAATTTATGAAGAGAACTTCTACGGGGGGATTTGGCGTGATTAACCTCGAAAAATTGTATGGCTTCAAAGAATCGTTCGGATTTTTTGCCCACCATTTAACCTATCCTGAAAAACTGGATTTCCATCCGAAAATGATTGAAGAATCATTTTCGGAAGTCCATCCAGCTCTTGTTCATGTCAAAGAGTATTGGCAGCAGATGCACGAGATCAGTTTGGATGAAATTCAGGAGATGTATACGGATACGTTCGATTTTCAAAAAGACTGCACATTGTTTATGACTTATTTTAAATTTGAAGATGCCAAAGAACGTGGACAGATGCTTGCTAAATTGAAAGTGCTTTATGAAATGTATGGGCTTGAAATGCCGGAGTCGGAGCTGTCGGATTTTCTGCCGCTGATGTGTGAATTCCTTTACGCGGCTGAATGGCTTGGCGACCCCCGTTCTCCACAGAGCTTTGGATTGCTGATAGCTGTCCTGGAAGACGGCACTTATCACTTGCTGCAGTCACTCGAAAAGCATGGAAGCCCTTATTTCCACTTAGTCAAAGGCTTGCGGGAAACATTCAAGGCATGTATTGAACAGGAGGTTCAAGCATGAATGCGTTAAATCAATTTCTTTGGGTGATTTTCCCCTATTTTTGCATAGCCGTTTTTATTTTCGGCCATATCTACAGGTACCGGGTTGATAAGTTCAGCTGGACCGCGAAATCCAGTGAATTCATCGAGAAAAAACAATTGATGATCGGCAGTTTATTGTTCCACTTGGGCATTATTCCTGTCATTTTTGGCCATATCGGGGGCCTTGCCGTACCAAAATCATGGATGCATGCAGTAGGGGTGAATGACCATCTCTACCATATCGGCGCAATCTATATCGGAGGCTTTTTCGGATTCGTTACATTGATCGGCATGTTCATCCTGACATTCCGCAGATTTTCGAAGAAAAATGTAAGGCAATTGAGTTCATTTTCCGATTTGGCGGTAAACTCATTGTTGCTGTTCATCGTCATCATGGGAATGTACGCGACTGTTGTGACGAATGCTGTACAGCCAGATTTCGATTACCGGACCACTATTTCAGTTTGGTTCCGCGGATTGTTCTTTTTAAATCCGAACCCCGCATTGATGACTGTCGTGCCACTTTCTTTCCAGATTCATGTCATTACAGGCTTTGCGATATTTGCTTTCTGGCCATTCACCAGGCTCGTCCATGTTTGGAGTGTTCCATTGAATTATGTTGGCAGAAGTTATATTCTATACAGAAGACATAAACCAACCAATTGAAAAAGAGGGCTTCCTCTTTTTCTTTTTAAATAGGAGATAAACATATGAAAAATATTGCGGATCACCAGACTCAAATAGATCAATTCCGTGTCGAAATCGACTTTGACCTTGTCGCAATCGCCCTGATAGAACCTGCTGAAAATCAATACGTTCTGAAATGGAAATATGCTTCAGGCAATATTAGCACCCGTATTAAAAAAATTCTGCTGCAATCAGGAAAAGGGATAGCTGGTATGGTTTTTAAAACTGGGAAACCGCTGATTGTAAAAGACCGCGGCGACTTTGCGCAAAATGATGATCTATTCAATTTCCCGATACTGGTATTTGAGAATCTGAGAAGTTTTGGAGCTGTGCCGTTATGGCACAACGGGAGAGTTGCAGGCGTTTTGCTGGGTGGATACCGTGAGGAAGGATTAATGACAGAAGAAAAAATGGTGTTATTGACTCAAAAAGCCGCTTCCGGAATCGGAAATTTGGATGGAAAGGATTTGATCTTACATTGATGCCGCCAAACACTGATTTCCAAAGTGAATTGATGATGAAAATGTATGCGAACAGTTCAGAAGCCATCTTTTTTTTCGATAGGCACGGAAAGACGCTTTCCTTAAATCCCGCAGCAGCGAATATCATGGAAAATGATGTGCTGGAGCAGCTGATTGCCGGCGCTGATTCTGCGATTTGCGAAGCTTGCAGAGGGTTTACGAGTGAATCCGAGAACCAGACATGCAAAAATTGCTTTTTTGAAAGCGTTGAACCTGCAAACTTCACATCGTTTCAAATTCACTTGAAGACAAAAGGGAAAGGAGTGGTTCCCTATACCGCTACTTTTCATACAATCGATTCGGAAAGAGGCATCCGGGTTTTCATGCTGCGAGATCTTACGACACAGTTTGAAACCCAGAAGAAGTTGCATCAGAATACCATGATGAGACATGTCATTGAAGCGCAGGAAAATGAAAGAAAACGAATTTCGCGTGAATTACATGACAGCGTTGCGCAGGAATTGCTGAGTGCTGTTGTGGAGTTGCGTGCTTTGAAGTACATGACTGGCGACCAGAAAGTGTTGGATAAAGCAGAAGATACGAAAGCGACTTTGACACGCCTGCTGGATGATATCCGCAATCTTTCCTTGGAATTGCGCCCGGCTTCGCTGGATGATTTTGGACTGGAAGCCGCATTCCGCTCACACTTCAAGCGAATTGAAGAAAGTTACGGCATCAGTATCGAACTGGTTTCATCCATTAATAAAAAGCGGTTTGACAGTGAAATTGAGACGGTTTTTTATCGGATTTGCCAGGAAGCCGTATTAAACTCGATCAAATATGCATTTGTGGAAGAAATAAAAGTACATCTATATGAAGAGGACAGCCACCTTCATCTGATAACTGTAGATGAAGGTCTGGGTTTCAAAGAAGGCCAGTCACCTAAAGGAACCGGATTGGGTTTATTCGGAATGAGAGAGCGTGCGGAATTGGTTAACGGAAAAGTTGAAATCTTATCCGAGCTCGGTAAAGGAACGACAGTGCACTTAAGTGTACCTTTATAAAAAGGGGGGAGAGCATGAAAATCGTCATAGCCGACGACCATGCGATAGTAAGAAGCGGTTTTTCGATGATTTTGAATTTCCAGGATGACATGGAAGTTATCGGTCTTGCCGCTGATGGAATCGAAGCATATCAAATGGTGGCAAAGCATCAGCCGGATGTCCTGTTACTGGATTTGAGCATGCCGCCAGGCGAAAGTGGTTTGATCGCCACTGGGAAAATTAAAGAAGATTTTCCGGAAACCAAAATTCTTATTCTAACCATGCACGATGACGAAGAGTATTTGTTTCACGTTCTGAAAAACGGTGCTTCAGGATACATGCTGAAAAATGCACCGGACGAAGAATTACTATCCGCTATCCGCACCATTTACAACGGAGGGACCTACATACATCCAAAAATGGCAACTTCGCTTGTCCGTGAATTCTTCAACAAACATTCCAATTCATCTCAGAATGATCCATTTGAGCTTCTCTCCAAGCGGGAAATCGAAGTTCTTCCTTTAATCGCTAAAGGCTACGGCAATAAGGAAATTGCCCAGAAACTTTATATTTCCGTGAAAACAGTGGAAGCGCATAAAGCGAAAATCATGGAGAAGCTGCAATTGAAAAGCCGGCCGGAACTGGTCGAGTACGCTTTAAAGAAAAAATTATTGAATTTTTGATACTTCTGGAGGGATGGAAATGGCAGACTTTGCTGAACTGCGTTTCAAGGAACCAGGCATGCGGCTACTTGAAAACGAACACAGGTATTTGACCTATTTGATGGATGAATGGCATGCCCTGGTGCTGGATTTTGAAAAAGACGATATGACCCTTGAAGAAGGCCGGGAAAAATTGAAGACGATCCGGCAGAAACTTTATGAATTTGTGGAACCGCTTAAAAATCATACAGATAAAGAAGAAGAACATTTCTTCCCCGTTTTGGGCACTTATATCGGATTTGAACAAGGGCCGCTTATGGGGATTCAGGAAGAGCACCAGGAAATAGACGGCTATATCGGCCATTTCTTTCACCATACTAGAGGAAACATCGATTTGATGACGCTGGACGATATGAAGACGATCGCCAAAGACGCGGGCGAAGCCTACGAAGTACTGACCATCCATTTTGTCAAAGAGGAAACGGTGCTGTTCCCAATGGCAGAAAAGCTGATGAAAGCTGTAGACCAGGATGAGTTATACGAAAAAATGAAAACATTGATTTCTTAAAACCGCTTCCCCGGAAGCGGTTTTTTGTTTTGTCTTTTTTTAGGGTTTCCCCTCAGACTGCAAGGGGACTCCCTTATTAATAAGCGGTATGACTAGCGATACAATGGGATTAGGGAATCGATGATTGAACTCGTAAAGAAAATTATTGCAGAAAAGGTGATTTGGATGATCAAGAAAGTGCAGTTGCCGTTACAAACGATGAACTTAGTAGTCGGATTCATGGTATGGGTTATCATATCCTCACTTATCCCATTTATCAGCGAAGATATTACAATTCCACCGGAACGCTTGGCTATCGTTACAGCAGTCCCGGTTGTTCTGGGATCTATTTTACGGATTCCGCTCGGCTATTATGCCAACGTATTCGGAGCAAGGATCATTTTCCTGCTCAGTTTCATCCTATTGCTGTTTCCGGTGTTTTACTTAAGTGAAGCATCCACTTTTACTGATCTGATTATAGGTGGTTTATTTCTGGGTATCGGTGGAGCGGTTTTCTCTGTAGGAGTAACTTCCTTGCCGAAATATTATCCGAAAGAAAAACATGGTCTCGTAAACGGTATATACGGCGCAGGAAATATCGGTACCGCCATCACCACTTTTTCGGCACCGCTGATTGCTACTCAAATCGGCTGGTCGGCAACCATCAAATTGTATTTGATCCTTTTACTGATATTTGCATTACTGAATTTCTTCTTCGGGGATCGTCATGAAGCAAAAGTGAAAACCCCTATTTTTGAGCAGATTAAAGGCGTCTATAAAAACGAAAAGCTTTGGTTCTTTTCATTGTTCTATTTCATTACGTTCGGTTCTTTTGTCGCGTTCACGATTTATTTGCCGAACTTCCTCGTCAACAATTTCGGTCTCGAAAAAGTGGACGCAGGCATGCGGACAGCCGGATTCATCGCCGTAGCGACATTCCTGCGTCCTGTTGGGGGCTGGCTGGCGGATAAATTGCAGCCATTGCTTCTATTGATGGGTACGTTTTTTATCTACACGATCGCCGCAATTGTACTGGCTTTCTCGCCATCCATCGGTTTATACACTGTAGGCAGTATTGCGATTGCCGTTAGCGCGGGTATCGGGAATGGGGTCATCTTTAAACTCGTTCCTTTCTATTTCAATAAACAGGCAGGCATCGTCAATGGTATCGTCTCCATGATGGGTGGACTTGGCGGATTCTTCCCACCGATCATGCTGTCGATTATTTTTTCAGTCACTGGCCAATATTCCATCGGTTTCATGCTGCTGTCGCAAGTAGCGTTAGCCAGCCTGATTCTTGTTGTCTGGCTGTATTACCAAGAGCGTCTGCAGCTGGCTGGTGAAGTGTTCAATTCCACTGGCCAAGGAATTTTGGTTACCGATATATCCGGGAAGATCAGAACGGTAAACCCTGCATTCACAGAGCTTTCCGGCTTCGAGAAAGAGGATGTCATAGGGGAAAACCCGAGCATCATGAAATCAGGGCGGCAATCAAAAGAGTTTTACCAGCAGATGTGGCAGGAGATCAAGGAGAGAGGCATGTGGCAAGGTGAAATTTGGAACAAAAGGAAAGATGGGGAAGAATATTTGCAATGGTTGAATATCAGTGCGGTAAAAGATGATACCGGAGAAGTGGTTCGATATGTCGGGACTTTTACGGATATTACTTCCGAATATAAGAAGAAACAGCATACCTCGGTCTTCCAATGAATAAATAACAAATAACCGATAGGGGGTATCCCGATGGATGGCCGTTATTCAAGACAGGAACTGTTCAAGCCGATCGGCAAGGAAGGACAAAAGAACCTGTGCCAGTCAGTCGTGACGATTGTCGGCTGCGGAGCTTTGGGTTCCGCAATTGCTGAAACCATGACGAGGGCCGGGGTTGGTGAAATCCATCTGGTCGACCGTGATTATGTGGAACTTTCCAATTTACAGCGCCAACAGCTGTTTACCGAAAAAGATGCAGAAGAGATGAAACCAAAAGTCGAGGCAGCGAAAATTCGATTAACAGCTATCAGAAGCGATATGCGACTTACTACTTACTTGCAGCATCTTGACGGTGCATTGATGGAAAAGCTGGCGCAATCCAGCGATTTGATCCTGGATGCCACGGATAATTTTGAAACCCGCCTTGTGATCAATGATGCAGCGGCAAAATATGATATCCCCTGGATATACGGTGCCTGTGTGGGAAGTTCAGGTGTCATTTTCCCATTCGTCCCGGGCAATTCAGCGTGTTTCCGGTGTCTGATGCCAGTACTGCCGTCTCTTAACGAAACCTGTGATACAGCGGGAATCATCCCATCGGCAGTTCAAGTCACAGCAGCGCTTCAATGTACGGAAGCTTTAAAGTGGTTAAGCGGCAATAAAGCGGCGATGAGAAGCAAAATGCATCATTTCAATCTATGGGACAACACCGTCCATGATCTGGGCATCAGCCGCATTAAAAATGCTAACTGTGAAACTTGCGGTAGCCGACCGATCTATCCCGCGCTGCAATCTGGTTCGGGTGGAACAATTGCGGTTCTTTGCGGCAGGGAGGCGGTGCAATTCCTGCCGAATCCGAACAGGAAATTTGGAATGGCGGATGCGTTGGAAGTAGGTGAAAAGTTGAAAGCACAGGTTAGGTCCACTCCTTACTTTGTCGAGATGAAAGTTTATGGGAAAAGGGCCGTAGTATTTGCGGATGGCCGTATTCTCATTCACGGCATGCGGAACAAAACGGAGGGGCAGAAATTCTTTCATCAATTATTCGGTTGATGCTGAAGGGGGAAAGACATGTCTGAACAATTCAATATAATCGGCGGTGTCAGCATTGCCGTATTGACTGTAAGTGATACCCGCACGATGGAAACTGACCATAGCGGCGAATTGATAAGGAAATTAGTGTCGGACCAGAAAGGTATGGAAGTGGTGGATTATCAGATCGTCAAAGACGAAGTTGTGGATATTCGAGGAACACTAAAAAAATGGCTGGAGGAAGAATCCATCGATGCCATCATCATTACAGGCGGTACAGGAATCGCCAAAAGGGATAATTCGATCGAATCGGTCGAACCGTTCTATGAAAAGGAGATCCAGGGATTCGGGGAATTATTCAGGCACCTGAGTTTCACTGAAGACATCGGCACAAGGGCCATGCTCACCCGCGCTTCGGCAGGAACGGCTTCAGACAAAGCCATTTTTATCCTGCCGGGTTCTCGCGGAGCAGTACGATTAGGGATGGAGCGGCTGATCTTGCCGGAACTCCACCACATAATCTATGAATTAAAGAAGCATGTTCATCCGCGTTCATAGTCGCCTGACTTGCCGCCGGTTTTTGTCAACAGCAGCGTAGGGCCGATCACCATTTCCTTGCCGGCTGCTTTGCACATATCATAAATGGTCAATGCTGCAGCGGACGCCGCTGTGAGAGCTTCCATTTCGACTCCGGTGGGACCTTTCGTTTTTACGGCGGCAGTGATATGAATTTCATAATGGCCATTCTCTTCATCGACATTCCATTCAAAATGGATGTCAACGCCGCTCAAAGCTAAAGGATGGCACATCGGAATGATTTGTGCGGTGTTTTTGGCAGCCATGATGCCAGCAACTTGCGCGACCGCAAAGACATCCCCTTTTTTATTGGTGCCGTCTTTGATCTGCTGGTAAATCGCTTCGTTGATCATTATCGCAGAAGTTGCGCGGGCAGTACGCACCGTTTCATTTTTATCGGATACGTCGACCATCTTCGCGCGGCCTTGTTCATTGAAATGTGTCAGTTCAGACATTCGGATCATCCTTTCAAATTCATATGGATTCAGTATATCAGGATTAAACGGGGAGTAGATACTATTGATCGAACATCGTAAACCGATTCCAGTCTCAGAAGCTGTTCAAAAAGTGATGGAACATGCACATTCAATCGGTGCTGAAACAGTGTCACTGGAACACAGCTACAACAGGATACTTGCTGAACCGATTGTCGCAGGTCATGCAGTGCCGCCCTTTGACCGTTCGCCTTATGACGGGTTTGCCATCATTTCCGGCAGTTCTCGGGAAGCTTCCGGTGACAACCGGATCCGGTTTGAAATAGTGGATCATATCGGAGCGGGAAAAGTTTCAGCAGAGGTCTTAAGCGGAAATCAAGCCGTCCGGATCATGACGGGAGCACCGTTGCCAAAAAATGCGGATGCGGTTGTCATGTTTGAACAGACGGTCGAATCAACGGACTCTTTTACCATTCGCAAGCCATTTGAAAAGCTTGAGAACGTATCCCTGAAAGGGGAAGATGTCCAGCAGGGAGAAGTGGTCATTGAAAGCGGCCACCTGATCCATCCCGGCACAGTGGCCTTGCTGGCAACTTTCGGCTATGCGCAAGTGCAAGTCGCCAAACAGCCGGTGGTCGGCATTCTGTCTACCGGCACAGAATTATTGGATGTCTCAGAACCACTCGCACCCGGGAAAATCCGCAACAGCAACGGGCCGATGATTGCAGCGCAACTTGCCAGAATGGGCCTCGGCTGCAAAATGTATGGACTTTCAATGGATGACCTGGATCAAAGCTTCACGATTGTCAAAAAAGCGGCAGCAGAAACGGACTGCCTGATTACAACAGGCGGCGTTTCCTTGGGAGATTTCGATTTCCTGCCGGCGATTTATGAACGGCTCGGAGCAGAGGTGCTATTCAATAAAGTGGCCATGCGTCCGGGCAGTGTCACGACTGTAGCAGTGGCAGCCGGCAAATACTTATTTGGCCTTTCCGGCAATCCGTCAGCCTGCTTTACGGGATTTGAATTATTTGTCCGTCCGGCCCTATTAAAAATGAGGGGAGCGGAAAAAAGGTATTTGCCGCATACTAAGGCCATACTTGCTGAGGATTTCACCAAAGCCAATCCGTTTACCCGTTTTATTCGTGCAGTCTATGATGGTGAATTTATCAAACCAGCAGGGTTCAATAAGTCGAATGCGGTTGCGTCCATCGCTAAAGGCAATGCATTAATCGTCTTGCCAGGCGGCACCAGGGGATTCGAAAAAGGGGATATCGTGGATGTGCTGTTGCTCGGCATGGAAGAAGGCAGCGCATTATGGAAACTATAAAGATACTCCAGATTGTTGGTTTCAAAAACAGCGGAAAAACGACATTGCTTACCCGTTTCATGGAAACTGCACTCAAATCCAATAAACAAGTATCCACAATAAAACATCATGGCCATGGCGGCGATTTGGAAATGCCTGAACATGGCACAGACAGTATGCGGTTTTTTGAAAAAGGCGCAGCCAGTTCACTGGCTTATGGAAATGGCGTCGTCCAGCTGCACCTTCAAACAAAACAGGCTGAGCTGCAGAAGTTCATCCGGTTATCGCAGCTGGCTGAACCCGATCTGATTTTAATCGAAGGGTTCAAAAAAGCGGACTTTCCCAAAGTCGTTCTTGTGCGAAACGTTGATGACTGGCAGGAACTGCAGAAATTATCAAAAATCGAACTGGTCATCGTCCATAAAGGCGTCATGTTGGAAAAGATCAAATCAGTTGAATTGGATAATGAAAAAGAAATCGATAATTTCTTTATCCAGTGGATGGAAGGGGAAAACAGATGAAACCTTTTAGTATCGTAACAGAACCGATCAATCCACAATTATATGCGGATTATGTATTGCGCCCCGAAGCTGGAGCAGTGACGCTTTTTACCGGCCATGTACGCGAATGGACAAAAGGGGTCCAGACGGTCTTCCTCGCGTATGAGGCTTATGTGCCCATGGCAGAGAAGAAACTGGCTCAGATCGGCCAGGAAATCGAAGAACAGTGGGAAGGCACCAGAGCTGCTATTGCACATCGCATCGGTGAACTTCAAATAAGTGATATCGCGGTGGTGATCGCCGTTTCCTCTCCGCACAGAAAAACAGCATATGAAGCAAATGAATATGCAATAGAACGGATTAAGGAGATCGTTCCGATATGGAAAAAAGAGATTTGGAACGACGGGGAACAATGGATCGGGGATCAAAAGAAAAAGCCGGAAGGAGAATTAAGATGATAACTGTCCATTATTTTGCCGGTATTCGGGAAATGACTGGAACCCATAAAGAAGATTTCGATTGTGCTGGCGTGACAGTCGGACAACTGAAAGAACGGCTGATTCAAAAGTATCCGCAAATGCAGGGGAATTCGCTGCAATTTGCGGTGAACGAAGAATATGCTCTGCAGACAGACATCTTATCAGAAGGCGACGCGGTTGCGCTGATACCGCCTGTCAGTGGCGGATGAAGACAGTCGGCATCCTGCTCGCTGGAGGATTGTCCCGTCGTTTCGGTTCACCGAAAGCATTTGCCAAAATCGGCGATGACTATTTCTATGAAAAAGTGCATCAGGCACTTTCAGCGGTTTGTGATGAAGTGGTGATTGTCACCAGGAAAGAATTGGTGCAGCTGTTTCCGCCGGAACTGGAAGTGGTGACAGATCATGTCGCTGTTTCCGACAAAGGGCCACTGGCTGGAATTTCCACAGCAATGAAATTAAAGAGAGCCGATCGGTACATGGTTCTTCCTTGTGACATGCCGTTTATCGGACCTGCCGAAACAAGGGAATTGCTGAAATTGGTGAACAGCAAGGCGCAGGTGACAGCTGTTAAAACCGAGGATGAGAAAATTCCTTTGTTCAGTATATGGGCTGGCAATTTTTCAGAAGAACTCGAACAGGCAATCGGCGATGAAAAATTAAGCGTATTCGATTTTCTTAACAGTTTGGAAACCACATGGATAGACCACTGGTTGATTCATCCGAACAAAGATAAATTCCGCAATATAAATAGAAATAGTTTATAGAAAGGGAGGCGTTAACATGGAAGGACAACCATTGAAAGACCGAGTGGGCCGGCCGATACGCGATTTACGGATTTCTGTCACCGACCGCTGCAATTTCCGGTGTTCTTATTGCATGCCAAAAGAGGTATTCGGTGATGATTATGCATTTCTGCCAAGGCAGGAATTACTGTCATTTGAAGAAATTCACCGGCTGACCAAAGTTTTCGTATCAATGGGGGTCAAAAAAATCAGGCTGACCGGCGGCGAACCGTTAATGCGTCGGGGCTTGCCGGAACTCATAAAAAAAATCCTGTCTGTAGAAGGTGTGGAAGATATCGGTCTGACCACCAATGGGCTGTTTTTGAAACAACAGGGAGCTGCTCTTTACGAAGCGGGGCTTAGAAGGCTCAATATCAGCCTGGATGCTTTGGACGCGGAATTATTCGGCAAACTGAACGGCAGAGGAGTGAGTCCGGCGCCGATCCTGGAAAATATCGATTTTGCAAAAGAGCTGGGATTTGAAATCAAAGTGAATATGGTCGTACAAAAAGATGTGAACGAGCAGGAAATATTACCGATGGCCGCGTATTTCAAAAAGAAAGGCATCACACTCCGGTTCATTGAATTCATGGATGTCGGAAACGATAACGGCTGGAGTTTTAAGAAAGTCGTTACGAAGAAAGAAATTCTTGAATTACTCCAATCCGAATATGGGCTGGAAGCAGTTGATGAAGATTACTACGGAGAAGTGGCGAAGCGTTACCAGTACAAAGACAGTGACTCGCAGGTCGGCTTTATCACTTCTGTTTCAGAATCATTTTGTTCATCGTGCACACGGGCGCGCCTGTCATCAGATGGAAAATTCTATACATGCCTCTTTGCTGTTCAAGGCTATGATATCAGGGAATTGATCCGGAGCGGTATGGATGATGCTTCGCTATTGGAAGCTGTCAGCAATGTATGGGCTGGCCGAGCTGACCGCTATTCCGATGAGCGGACAGAACAAACGGCAAAAAACCGCAATAAAATTGGAATGTCGTATATTGGTGGATAGACCTCCATTAAGTCAATTCCTTATCACTTCCCCTGTGACTGAGTATTTTCAGTAACCGGGGAATTTTTTTACCATCTTGATACCGGTCAATTTGTTCCTTGGCTCCTTCACCTATGATTGGGATAGAAAGAGTACAGGAACAAGGAGTTGAAGGAAAATGGCGGGTTTGATCCATCAGAATAAAAAGAAAATCACTTTCCTGGCAGGAATACTACTTATTTTCGCTTTGTTTTTCAATGGTATGGCGTTAATTGAACTTCAGAAACTGACACTGATCGCTGTGACGGTCATTGCCGGCATACCAATCGGGTTAAAAGCGCTTCAAGCAATACGGATGAAAGCATTCAGTATCGAGATGCTGGTCACTATCGCGGTTGTCGGCGCACTGGTTATCGGTGAATACACAGAATCAGCGGTTGTCACATTTTTATTCCTGTTCGGGGATTATCTGGAAGCACGGACATTGGAAAAAACAAGATCATCTTTGAAGAATCTGATTGATTTGACACCTGGAGAAGCCACGATTATCCGGGAAGGGATAAATATCACCATACCGGTTGAAGAAGTGGTCACAGGGGACCGGGTAATCATCCGAACCGGCGGTAAAATTCCCGTGGACGGAACAATTATTAGCGGACAGGCATTGCTGGTTGAAGCGGTCATCACCGGTGAATCAGTGCCTGCCTCAAAGAAGAAAGGTGATATAGTCTACAGTGGAACAATGATCGAATCAGGTTATATCGAAGTACTGGCTGATAAAATCGGTGACGACACGATATTTGCGAAAATCATTGAGCTTGTGGAAGAAGCACAGGATTCCAAAACGAAAACGGAAAAATTTCTCAACAGGTTCTCAGCAGTCTATACCCCGGGAGTCGTCGTCCTGTCGATAATGGTCTATATTCTGACGTTGGATGTCCATCTGGCTATCACTTTTTTGGTTATCGCCTGTCCAGGAGCATTGGTCATCGGTGCGCCGGTTTCCAGTGTGGCGGGTATCGGTAACGGGGCAAAAAATGGGGTCCTCATCAAAGGCGGCGAAGTGATGGACCGCTTTGCAAAAGTGGACACGCTGGTATTCGATAAAACGGGCACTTTGACGAAAGGGAAACCCCAAGTGACTGATATAAAATCAGCAGGTCTATTGGCAGAAAACGATTTACTGCAGATGGTGGCTTCTGCGGAAACGGTATCAGAACATCATCTGGGCAAAACCATTGTTAAAGAGGCGGAAATACGCGGCATCAAACTGGCAGCACCTGAAAAATCCAAAGTCAAAAAAGGGAGCGGCTTGATGGCATTAATCGGCGGACACTGCCTCGCGATCGGCAACCGCAAATTGATGGAAGCCAACGATGTCGAAATCTCTCCTGAACTAATGGATTATGCTATCGGACGTGAAAAAATGGGTAATACCGCTATTTTCATTTCAAAAGACCGCAAGCTCGCCGGCATCATTTCCATAGCCGATCAGATTCGGGAAGATGCACCATCTGCACTCGCTGAAATGAGAAAGAATGGCATTAAGCGGATCATTATGCTGACAGGAGACAATCGATTTACTGCTGAACGGGTGGCTGCAGCACTTGGACTGGATGAATTCCACCCGGAACTGCTGCCGGCTGACAAAGTGAAGTTCATCCAAAATCTGCAGGCCGAAGGGCACATTGTGGCCATGGCTGGAGATGGCGTCAACGATGCACCGGCAATTGCAGCAGCGGATATCGGCATAGCCATGGGTGAAGGCGGGACAGATATTTCAATGGAAACAGCGGATGCCGTATTGATGGCGGATCAACTTCTTCAATTCTCCCATGCCTTCTCTTTATCCAAAGCGACAATCCGGAACATGAAACAAAATACTGTTCTGGCTGTTGGCACCGTTGCAGTATTGCTGGCAGGTGTTCTGATGGGATCCATCCATTTGGCTTCCGGCATGTTCATACATGAAGCAAGTGTTCTGCTGGTCATCTTGAACGCGATGCGGTTAATGCGTTTCAATCACAATAAAATTAAGAAAGAATTTAAATTGCGGCCAGTTCAGGCTTAGCAAAAAACAGGAGGAAGAATCATGATGAAAGTTACATTTAAAATGGAACCGTTGACTTGTCCGTCATGTATTAAAAAGATCGAAAACGCTGTAATGAAAATACAGGGCGTGGAATCTGTTGATGTTCTTTTCCATGCGGGTAAAGTGAAAGTAGTGTATAACGATGAACTGGTTTCTGCTCTAAAAGTCGAAGAAACCATTGTTCGTTTGGGTTATCCGGTTCTATCAACAAAAGTCGCCTGACTTAAATTGATAAAACCTGAAAAGTAATGATGCTTTCAACACAATGGTAAAATTTATATAAATAATTGATTGAATTGTTCATCAGTTAGGGAGGGTTTAAGATGCCGTTGCAGGAACCGGATAAACTTAGTGAATCGAAAGAAATTGAAAAGCATAAATCATGTGTTTCCATCGTGCCGATTTTCAATCACTTAGAAGATGATGAAATGAATAGCATTGTAAAATCAGCCATACACCTTAACTTAGAAAAGAACGAGATACTTTACCGTGCAGGTGACTATTCCGATTCACTGTATATCGTTCATAAAGGAAAAGTCAGGGTTTACCGGTTATCGGAAAATGGCAGAGAGCAGCTTATCCGGATACTGAATCCGGGGGAGTTTACTGGTGAATTGGCGCTGTTCAGGGAGTCGGTACATGAAGTGTATGCTGAAGCTATGGAGCAAACAGAAATTTGCAGCATACAACGGGGCGATCTACAGCAAATTCTCCAGCAGCATCCTACTATTTCATTGAAAATCTTAAATGAATTTTCAAAGCGACTGGATAATACAGAACATCTCATGACCAGTTTTGCCACAGAAAATGTGGAGACGAGGATTGCCCTATATCTGGTTCAGCAGGCTGAGGACAGTGAATTGGACAATATCGTTTTGCCAATGTCACGAAAGGATTTAGCCTCTTATTTGGGAACCACACCGGAAACGATCAGCCGAAAACTGGCGAAATTTGAAGATGAGGGATGGATTCACCAAAAAGATCACCGGAGTATTGAAATTTTGGACATAAAATCGCTCCAATCAGTCTGATAAATATTTTTAGCATTTACGGGCCGCCATACAACACTGGTGGCTTTTTTTTAGTCACCGTAAGCATTGGGTTTGTACTGCAGCTGCTGGGGAATGAAAAGGGTGAACAGAAAATGTTTCCAATTAGCCAATGACATAAAGGAGTGGTCCGATGTTTGATAAAAAAGCGGGGGCATACGTTATATACTTACTGAAGGAATGGAAAGCAGATCATATCTACGGGATGCCTGGTGACTCAATCAACGAATTCATGGAAGAATTACGGAAAGAAGAGGAGATCCGGTTTATCCAGATCCGTCACGAAGAAACAGGTGCGCTCGCTGCTGCAGCACATGCCAAACTCACGGGTCAAATCGGTGTCTGCATGTCGATTGCAGGACCAGGAGCAGTCCATCTACAAAACGGCTTGTATGACGCCAAGAAAGATAAAGTACCGGTGCTGGCGATTGTCGGACAGGTAAGCAGTGATTTAGTCGGCACGGATAATTTCCAGGAATTGAAGCTGGAATCGATGTTTGAGCAGGTGGCTGTATACAATAGGCGGGTACAGACAGCTGAACAGCTGCCGGACATGCTGAACCAGGCAATCAGGACTGCGTACGCAGAAAATGGTCCGGCTGTACTGATTGTTTCGGATGATCTGTTCAGTACGAAGATAAAATATGAAAAGCCCATGACATCAGCATCTTATTCGCAGCCTAATATAAGAGCGGCGGCTGAAGACCTTGAAAAAGCTGCAGATCTGATTAATTCCGCAAAAAAACCTGTCATTTTAGCTGGCAAAGGGGCTAAAGGTGCAGTTGCCGAATTATTGATGTTTGCTGAAGAAATCAAAGCACCATTAATCGCTTCATTTCCTTCTAAAGGCCTGATTCCCGACGAACATCCCAATCATATGGGACATCTGGGGCAATTAGGGACTGAACCGGCCAAGGAAGTGATGAAGGAAGCGGATTTACTGATATTGGCGGGTACTGCTTACCCATACAGGGGTTATTTGCCAAATGATGCACCGGCCATTCAGATAGATATCGATCCGGCTGTCATCGGTAAATATTATCCGGCAACTATCGGCATTGCCAGTGAATTGGAACCGGTCATGGCTTGGTTTATTGAAAATATCCTGCCTAAAAGTGATGATTTTCTTAAACAATCTCAAGAAAAGCGTGATAAATGGGATGAAAAATTGCGGCAGGAGATGGCCAAAGAGACGGAGCAGCTGCAGCCACAGCATGTAATGGCAGAAGTGCAGCGAATTTTGGAGCCTGGAGCGGTTGTTTCGCTTGATGTAGGAAGTGTGACATTGTGGTCAGCGCGTTATTTAAAGCTTACAGATCAAAAAATGATTGTATCAGCGTGGATTGCGACGATGGGCTGTGGTTTGCCTGGCGCAATAGCCGGTAAATTGGCGTATCCGGATAAACAGGTAATCGCATTGATCGGTGACGGCGGATTTTCAATGGGCATGCAAGACTTCGTTACAGCAGTTAAATACAATCTGCCAATCATCATAGTGATTTTGAACAACCAGAAAATCCAGTTGATCGAAACGGAACAGAAAGAAATGGGGAATAAACCGACGAATATCGAATTGGCAAATATTGATTTTGCGATGTTTGCTGAAGCTTGCGGCGGTATTGGCTATACAGCTAAAAACCGGCATGAACTGAAAGAAGCGCTGAATATGGCTAAAGCCGGCAACAAAGCTGCAGTAATTGATGCGTATGTGGAAGATATTGATTTTGAGACGATGTAAAATTAGATATAAGATGCATTAAGTAAATTTTAAAAAGAAAACAGTATCAATAAAGAAAACTTAAACACAAAACGGAATTGCTTATCGTAAACAAAGCAATTTCGTTTTTTATTTTGAGACAAGATTTGAATTCAATTCAGTAATGAGCTATCAAAAAGATAAAAACTGCGGCGTATTCAAATGAACAAAAACACATTGATAATTAATAAGATGAAATCAAGCCTGATTTGGCTATAAAATCGTTTTTGTCTCAATATCATGAGTATACTTATGTTTTGATACACAACTTCCTATAATTTATATTATGTCTACTTAATTATTTTTCAAGTTATTGCTACCTCTATCACTCCTAGCCTTTTTAGCATTATTATGCATTTTGATCTTATCTCTTAAAATTGATACATCTTCTTTTTCTTTGTTGAACTCTTCATACTTCCTTTCTAAAAATAGTTCTTTATCTTTATAAAGCCATTCAGAAAAGTTTTTAATTGTTCTTCTACCACTAACATAAACTCGATAATGATTTTCGTGTGTAGTAAAATTCGTTGTAAATCCATGTACTTCAATTTTGTTTTGTAATGATTTCATGAATTCTATCGAACCACCAACAATACTGACAAAGTAGCTCTTATAATTTACATATCCATCTCCATCAAAATAACCTCGAATAAAATGAGACATATATTCTTCTGGTATTATTGGAAAGATTAATTCTTTCGATTTTTTGCTTGTAACTCCATGTAGTTTCATTAAATCGGTTTTCATAATTTTACTGTGAATATTTAAGATGTAAACGCCTGTAATTGGATTGAGAGCGTAAAATATCTTGTGTA
>NZ_PJBO01000077.1:0-33881 GCF_002836425.1 Planomicrobium sp. MB-3u-38
CTGGCGCATCGCCGTTCCGAAGAACGCACGATTCGCTTTGATCTGCACAAGTGCTGATCAGTAGATTGTTTATTGACGTTTTGCTGTTCAGTTTTCAAGGTTCAAAATTCCGCGTCCTGTAAAAGCGACTTCTCTAATTTATCATCGTCTATCCTCGGAGTCAAGCTTTATTTATTATTCTAAAAAAACTTAATGTGCCGAAGCGACATGAAATATCATAATACGATACCTCCTCTTTTGTCAACGATAAAGGGACAAAAAAAGAAAATCTTTGGATGCATGGCAATTGCAATATTAAATATTATTATTCCTTTTACAATTCTGTGTGTCTCCTCTAATGAAAGAAACCGGATTGCCCGAGGACAATCCGGTTTGGAAAAGATGCACTCACTTAGCAGCCTTAACAAAATAATAGCGATGGAAAATTCTATCGCTCTTAGTCATGACGCCTTCAGTAAACACGATTTCCTTATCAACAAGATATTCAATGAATACTTCAAGATCAGAAGAATAATTCCTCAGTTCTTCTTGTTCGTGAAGTTCCTGGATGGTCCAGCTCCTTTTTTTCGCCATTACTTCCATAATGTGCTGCGCTCCATCAGCTGTGCGGGAATGAATGAGAAACTCACTGGCCAGGAATAAAAGCTCCAATCGCTTATCAATGGATTCATCGCTGAGAACCAGCTCTTCATACAACTTATAAATGGACGGTTCTATCTTTTTCACTTGGGACCACACAGTCACTTCTGGCGGCAGGCCGTTTTCCAACACCGAGAGCCGTGCCAGGTGATGAAGAGATTCAATTACGTGGCGGTAAGCATCCAGGTAATTTTTTTCTTCAAAGAGAACTTTCCCTTCCAGATAGCGCCGTATCAGCTTGGCATACTCGAGACCCATTTTAATTTTTCTTCCTGCAAACGGATATTCCTTTAGCTCTGTAATTAGTTTTTCCATAAATTCATTTCGATCATAAATGATCCGGCCATTGAACAGCCAGTCCACTATTTTGCGGTTCGTTCCAAGCAACAGCCATTTCTTAAGCTGCTTTTCGGTAATGATGTGCATGGCAGCTTTTTTCTCGCCGTAAGTATAGTGCTTCGTGAAAACAGCCGTTTCATTTTCTTTCGTGATGATCAGCAGTATCGTGTCGAAAGTATCCGTACTTGGACTGACCTTCTCCCTTTTCTCAACGAGCACAACGCCAAGTGTGCTTTCCTGGCTGGCGCGTTCCTGATAAATCGGCCTTAATATTTGTTCCATTCTATTTCACTCCCTGCAGATTCAGGCTTGCTTACGGGTATACCCTTTTTTCATCAACTCAAATATTTTTTGTACATTCTATAGAATCATCGTGGCGGGTTCTCCTGAAACTTCTTCAGGCAAGATCCGCTTTTCTCTATTTCGACATATTTCCGCTGATTCCTTCATAAGAAAAGCATTAACACTTTTTCACATGGATTATGATATAGTATGATTGATGCAAGGAGGAGTAAACATGAAGCCTTATAAAAATAAAATCAATCGTATCCGGACTTTTGCGCTGTCTTTGATTTTCATCGGCATCGTTATAATGTATATAGGCATTTACTTTAGAGAACAGCCCGCAATCATGGTCACTTTCATGCTGCTTGGAGTCGTTGCCATCATCGGCAGTACAGGAGTGTACGCCTGGATCGGTCTTCTTTCCATGAAAACCGTTCCTGTCGAATGTCCGAACTGCGGACGACATACAAAAATGCTCGGGCGCGTGGATATGTGCATGCATTGCCGTGAACCTCTGACTATGGATCCATCACTTGAAGGTAAAGAGTTCGACGTTGAATACAACAAAAAGAATTCAAAAGTATAAACGAAAACCGCCAGCGACTGGATCGCTGGCGGTTTTTTATTCTCAATGAAAAATTTTCAAAATAAAAAAGCGGGCATAAGACTCTATGCACGCTTTCTTATTGCGCCTTTGCTGAATCGGAAAGGCAATCCTGACAAGTGCCATAGATTTCAAGACGGTGGTAATCCACTTGGAACCCAGTAACATGTGATGCCAAATGTTCCACTTCATCCAAGCCGGGATAATGAAAATCCACTATCTTTCCGCAATCATTGCAGATCATATGATAATGGTCATGCGTAACAAAATCGAACCTGCTTGAAGAATCGCCATAAGTCAATTCTTTCACAAGACCGGCTTTTTTAAAAACACGTAAATTATTATAAACAGTTGCAACACTCATATTGGGAAAAGACTTCTCAAGCGCGCGATAAATGTCATCCGCTGTCGGGTGCGTTGTAGAATGAATCATGTACTCCAAAATCGCATGGCGCTGCGGAGTGATTCTGACACCTGTAGACTTCAAAGCATCAAGCGCGTCTTTTAATAATACTTCAGACATCGCCGTGCACCTCACTTCATAAAGATTCTTACTTTATAATCGTTATAATTAGTGTACTCAAAATGCACGGCAGATGTCAAGAAATCACTATAAGCACGCTGGTTAAGAGCTGCTTGTTAAACGTTATTTCTTACTATGGAGTTCATTTTCTTTGCTGCCCATGCGCTGATTGATAAAGCGGGCTGCTACAAACAGGAAGTCTGACAGCCGATTCAAGTAAGCAAGCACTTCCGTAGACGTCCCTTCTCCAATAGAGGTGGCAAGACGCTCTGCCCGTCTGACTACTGTACGGGCTACATGCAGCGCCGCTCCGGCTGGATGTCCACTAGGCAGGATGAAGTTGCTCAATGCCGGCAGTTCCGCATCATATTTGTCGATCCAGGATTCCAGCTTTTCCGTATCGGCGGCCTCCAGTTTCCACTTCACTTCTTTCCCCGCAGGCGTTGCGAGTTCTGCTCCAACATGAAATAAAGTCGTTTGGATTTCATGGAACACATCGCAAATCTCTTCTTTTTCGCCGAAAAATTCGCCATTCAAGTGCGCGAGGGCCAACCCGATCATCGAATTCGCTTCATCACATGTACCATAAGCTTCCACGAGCACATCATTTTTTGGGACTCTTGAACCGTACACCAGCGAAGTGGTCCCTTTATCTCCTGTCTTCGTGTAAATTTTCATGGTCAATACCCCTTTTCCATATTAACAAGATTTGTCGGTTCCTGATTTCCTTCAATCCATTTACGCAAATCTGGAAGAAAAACCTCCATTGCCCGCTCTACATATTTCCCGGATTTACTCGAAACGTGCGGAGATACGATGACGTTCTTCATTCCCCAGAAGGGATGGTCTTCAGCTAAAGGTTCTTGTTCAAAAACATCAAGTACCGCATAGGCTATCATCTCTTCATGCATTGCTTCTATCAGCACTTCATCTTTTACCAGGTCTCCTCGACCAAAATTCATAAATATCGCATCTTCTTTCATTGCTTTAAAATGCTCAATGTTCAGCAAACCATTCGTTTCTGCCGTACTTGGCAGCACTGAAATAACGATATCTGCTTCCGGAAGTTTTCCAATCAGTTCATCGAAAGAAATCATTTCGTTCATATGATCCGCCTGGTTCCCTGAGCGGTTGCAGCCGATGGTCATAACACCGAAAGCCTGCAGCAGCCTACCTATTTCAGACCCGATTGCGCCAGGACCCAGTATCAGCGCTGTTGAGCCAAATAACTCGGTTGAACGGAATTTGCGTTCCCACTTATGATTCCGCTGGTTTTTATAGATTTCGGGCAAGGATCTTTTCAGTGCCAGCAAATGGCCCAGAACCGATTCACCCATCGGCGTTTTATGGATTCCGCGCACATTGGAAACGGTGATGCCCCGTTTTGAAATAGCTTCATGAGGCATCTTCTCAATACCGGCACTTACCACCATGATCCACTTTAAATTTTTTGCATCCTCAATGTCTCCGTCATCCAGATCTTCCCCGTAAGTGACCAATACATCCGCTGTCGGCAATTTACTTTTGTCTTTATAAGCGAAATGAAAATCCGCTTCCGGAAAATCGTCGATGATGCTTTGCTGCATTTTCTCATTCGGCAGAAACGTGAATAATACTTCCATATATGTCTTCCTCCTATGCTTGGCTGAGCTCTTTAACCGTTTCAAGGACTTCCTGGATATGGTCTTTCACTTTGACTTTACGCCATTCTTTCACAACAGTCCCGGTTGGATCGATTAAAAATGTGGAGCGTTCAATTCCCATAAATTCTTTTCCGTACATTTTCTTCTCCACCCATACTCCATATGCCTCAGAAACTTTATGATCTTCATCGACCAATAAAGAGAATGGCAAACCGTGTTTGCTGATAAACTTACTATGCTGTTTTTCAGAATCTGCGCTGACGCCCAGAATGACTGCTCCCAATTCTGAAAAATCTTTCTCTGCATCACGGAAATCGCAGGCCTGTGTAGTGCAACCCGGCGTCATGTCTTTCGGATAAAAATAGAGCACTACATATTTTTTGCCAGAAAAATCTTCCAAAGAAACTGTTTCACCGTTTTCATTTTTCAATGTAAAATCCGGTGCGTGCAAACCTTCTAATGTCGTCAATGCCATCACTCCTTCTCTTAAGTCTATCGTACCTAACTGCCGCAGCACTTTCAATTTCTTTGGCGTTAATGTATAAACTTGTCTACAATAAGGAATAGACATTAAGTAGGAGGAATTGAATCAATGAACCATTCAGAATCAAACAGACTGCACAAAGAAGCGCTCGAACATATCGTCGGAGGCGTCAATAGTCCTTCAAGGTCTTTTAAAGCTGTAGGCGGCGGGTCACCTGTAGTCATGGAGCGTGCAAAAGGCGCTTATTTCTGGGATGTCGACGGCAATAAATACATCGATTTTCTGGCAGCCTATGGACCGATCATTACTGGCCATGGCCACCCTCATATCGCAAAAGCTATTTCAAACGCTGCTGAGACCGGCGTTTTATATGGTACACCGACACGCCATGAAATCACATTTGCGAAAATGCTGAAAGAAGCAATGCCGAATATGGACCGAGTGCGTTTCGTCAACAGCGGAACGGAAGCCGTCATGACCACTATCCGGGTCTCCCGCGCTTATACTGGACGCACGAAAATCATGAAATTCGCCGGCTGTTATCACGGCCATTCAGATCTTGTACTGGTTGCAGCCGGATCAGGTCCCGCTACCCTTGGCACCCCGGATTCCGCAGGAGTTCCGAAAACCATTGCGGAAGAAGTCATCACTATCCCCTTCAATGATCCAGCAGCTTTCGCTGAAGCGATGGACTGCTGGGGCAATGAAATTGCTTGTATCCTTGTAGAACCGATTGTCGGTAATTTCGGCATTGTGGAGCCCCAAAAAGGATTTCTTGAAGAAGTCCATCGCATAGCGGCTGAAAAAGGAGCTTTAATCGTCTATGATGAAGTGATTACGGCATTCCGTTTCCAATACGGCGGCGCACAGGATATGCTTGGGCTCAAACCCGATCTCACTGCGCTCGGCAAAATCATCGGCGGAGGACTGCCGATCGGTGCTTATGGCGGCAAGAAAGAAATCATGGAAACAGTAGCACCTCTTGGACCGGCTTACCAGGCTGGCACAATGGCTGGAAATCCCGCTTCGATACAGGCTGGTATCGCTTGCTTGGAAATTCTCCAAGCTGATGGCGTATATGAAGAAATGGACCGTTTGGGGAAACGCCTCGAAAAAGGCATTTTGGAAGCAGCCGAAGAATTTGATGTAACGATTACAGTAAACCGTTTAAAAGGTGCTTTAACTATCTACTTTACGGATGTCAAAGTTGAAAATTATGAACAAGCTGAAGCTACAGACGGAGAAATCTTTGGGCGATTCTTTAAATTGATGCTTGAGCAGGGCATCAATCTTGCTCCTTCAAAATACGAAGCCTGGTTCCTGACCACCGAACATACTGAAGCAGACATTGATACAGCGCTGCAGGCAGTAAGGAAAGCCTTCAGCCAATTATAAATTACAATCTATTATAGGAAGAAGGGAATCGTAAGTTATGAAATTAGGTGCACGTATATTAAAGACCGGCGTGGCTATTTCAATGGCCTTGTTTTTAGCCAGCTTATTGGAATTGCCTTCTCCTGTATTCGCAGGCGTCGCAGCAATCTTCGCTATTCAACCTTCCATATACAGGTCCTACCTGACACTTCTTGACCAAATATATGGAAATCTGATTGGTGCATCGATTGCCGTCATCTTTGTATTGACTCTTGGCAGCAATTATCTGACCATCGGACTGGCGGCCATACTGGCCATCGTCATCATGTTGAAATTGAAACTCGAAAACACTGTTCCTTTAACACTCGTCACCATTATCATCATTATGGATTCACAGACCAATAACTTCCTTTCATTCGCGTCTTTACGATTTTTGACGGTTTTATTGGGAATACTTTCCGCCTTTATTGTTAATATGATCTTTCTTCCGCCTAAATACGAAAGCCGCTTATTCACTTCCATCCACGAAGTCAGTGAAGAAGTGATCCGCTGGATACGGGTGTCGATCAGGCACGCATCCGATCATGCATCGGTGAAAGAAGACATCGACAAATTGACGGATAAACTCGTGAAAGTGGATCAATGGTATCTTTTCTATAAGGAAGAACGAAGCTATACGAAAAAGCAGCAATATACGAAAGCGAGAAAGCTGGTGCTCTACCGCCAGATGATTGCGACATCCAAGAAAAGCCTTGAGGTGTTGAGAAGATTACACCGGTTTGAAAATGAATTGACGGAACTGCCGGAACAATTCCATATGATGGTGCAGGAAAGACTCGAAAGCCTGGCCAGCTATCATGAACAGCTCTACATGAAATATGTGGGAAAATTGCGTCCTGAACATAGTGAGTCATCAGGAACAGACGCATCGATAAAGCGCCACGAGGTAATGGCTATATTTGTAAAAGAAATTAATATAGCATTGGAATCCGAAGACAGCGACTTTTCGGTCTATCACTTGATGCATGTCTTATCAGCCATCCTGGATTACGAAGAGCAGCTCGAACACCTCGATTTATTGATCATTGCCTACTTGAATTACCATAGCGATGAAGTCGATGAACACTTGGAAAGCATGATTTAATACAATGCAATTAAAAAACGTGCGGAGATAAATTCTCCGCACGTTTTTCTTATGATTTCATACGAGGGTCAAGCGCATCGCGCAAGCCGTCGCCCATCAGGTTAAAACCAAGTACTGTCAGCATGATAGCCAACCCCGGAAAAATCATGGTCCACGGGGCGTTGGTCAGATAGGATCTGGAATCTGCAAGCATCTTTCCCCATTCAGGAGTAGGCGCCTGTGCTCCTAACCCTAAAAATCCGAGTGCTGCAGCTTCAATGATCGCTGTCGCTATCGCCAATGTTCCTTGAACAATGACAGGTGCCATCGAGTTCGGCAGGATATGAGAAAAAAGGATTCGACTATCCTGCATACCGATCGCTTTGGCGGACATAATGTATTCATCTTCCTTTATACTCAAAACCTTCGACCTTATAAGTCGCCCAAAGTTAGGTACATTGATGATTGCAATAGCAATCAAAGCATTACGCAATGAAGGGCCTAATACTGAAACAACAGCAATCGCCAAGAGGATACTTGGAAAAGCCAGCATAATATCGAAAATCCTTGAAATAATGGTATCTACCCATCTACCGTAGTAACCTGCAAGAATTCCAAGGAAACTTCCCACAATTGCGGATGCTATTACTGCTAAGAATCCTACCCAAAGAGAAATTCTAGCTCCATAAACAATACGGGATAAAATATCTCTTCCAAAATCATCTGTTCCCATCCAATATGTAGAGGAAGGAGGCAGAAACCGTTGGGACATGTCTTGCTCATTGATGTCTTGCAGCGTAAACAGCGGACCGATTATAGCCAAGAGGATGAAAAATATAACAATCCCCATACCCACAACGGCCACTTTACTTTTTCGGAATCCCCGCCAGGCCTCTTTCCACGGGCCTGCAACTTTCTGCATTTCAATATTGTCATTTTTTACAGTCGTGTCAGCCATTGTTCTCCTCCTTCCTAATCATATTTGATGCGTGGATCAACTAAACTATAGAGCAGATCCACAAACAGATTAATCATAACGAATATGAATGCCACAATGAGGATGCCGGACTGGATGACCGGATAATCACGATAATTGATCGCTTCATATATATACCTTCCGATTCCTGGCCACGCAAAGATTGTTTCAGTCAAAATCGCTCCACCAAGCAGCAATCCCATTTGAAGCCCGATAATAGTCAATACCGGAATAATGGCGTTTTTTAACGCGTGCTTGTAGACGACCCAAAACATCCGCAATCCTTTAGAACGAGCTGTACGGACATAGTCAGATCGCATGACTTCAAGCATACTTGAGCGGGTCATCCTGGCAATGATCGCCATTGGAATGGTGGCAAGAGCAGTGCCGGGAAGAATCAAGTGGCGCATTATAGTCGAAAGCTGATCAAATTGCCCAGTAATTAAAGTATCAATGATATAGAAACCTGTTATGGATTCAATAGGATCCCGCACATTCATCCTTCCGGAAGTTGGCAGCCAATCTAATTCTATTGCAAAAATCCATTGATTTAAAAGTCCCAAAAAGAATATCGGCATTGAAACACCGATAAGCGCGATGATCATAGCAAGATAATCGAACCATGAATTCTGGAACCATGCAGAAATGATTCCGGCATTGATGCCGATTATAATGGCAATGATAACAGCAAAAACTGACAACTCGATTGTTGCCGCCAAATATGGCCAAACCTCATCCACTACTGGAGTTCTTGTTCGCAGCGACTGCCCCAGATCACCTGTAACCAGTCCTTTTAAATAATCAAAATACTGGATGTACCATGGATTATCCAAGCCTAAAGTTGTTCTCAGGGCTTTTATGGCTTCCTCAGAAGCCTGCTGGCCGAGAATTACTTGAGCAGGATCGCCAGGTATTGCACGAATAATCATAAAAACGATGAATGTCATTCCAAGCAAAACCGGAATCAATTGCAATAGCCGTTTACCAATATAGTGAAGCATTTCTTCACCTCTCCATCTCTAACAAATATGTATAAAATAATTTAAAAAGAGGGGAAATCTGTACGATCTCCCCTCTCGAAAAGTCTACTCCAGATCCACTTCTGCTAATTTGTCTGAACCGGTTGGATGTGGTTTGAAATTCACCACATTGCTGCCTCCCGCAAGTAGCGGTGTTGAGTGAGCCAACGGAACCCAAGGTGCATCTTCATGAATAATTTCCTGTGCCTGTGCATACAATTCATTACGAACCTCTTCATCAACTTCAGTCTGAGCTTCAATCAGAATATCGTGCAATTCCTGATTTTCGTAATAAGTGTAGTTGTTTGATCCGATATTATCCTGATCAAGCAAGACATATAAGAAGTTATCTGCATCGCCGTTGTCGCCAGTCCATCCTAATAGGAAGGCATCTGCTTCACCGTTTGCAGCTTTTTCAAGATAAGTTGCCCATTCATATGAAACGATTTCAGCAGTGATTCCTACTTCTGCCAAATCACTTTGGATCGCTTCAGCAACTTTTTGGCCATCTGGCATATATGGACGCGGAACAGGCATAGCCCAAAGTTCCATTTCGAATCCATCGCCGAGACCTGCTTCTTCAAGCAATGCTTTTGCTTTTTCCGGATCGTAATCATATCCTTCAATTGCATCGTTATATCCGCTGATTACAGGAGGCATCGGGTTTTTCGCAACTTCCCCGCGACCTTCGAAGAAGGCATCAACAATAGCCTGTCTGTCGATGGCATGGTTCATTGCCTGACGTACTTTTGGATCATCAAATGGCTCTCTGGTCGTTGTAAGACCAAGGTAACCTACGTTCATAGATGGACGCTCATATAATTGAAGATCGTCATTGCTTTCAATTGTTTCAGCGTCTGAAGGGTTGATCCCATCAGCCAGATCGATTTCACCAGCCAATAGTGCATTTAGACGGCCAGAGTTATCCGGAATTGCGCGGAATACCACTTCATCCAATTTAGGTTCGCCTTCAACCCAATAATCTTCGAATTTCTCAATACGTACAGTATCATTACGGTTCCACTCAACAAACTTGAATGGACCTGTTCCTACCGGGTTATCACCGAATGCATCACCTTGCTCTTCAATTGCAGTAGGTGAAGCAATACCGAACGGGCTCATCGCCAAGTTTTTAAGGAATGGTGCCATCGGACGTTTCAGTTTGATTGTAACTTCGTAATCGCCTGTAGCTTCAACCGATTCGATTACGTGCCCTTCTTCATCACCGAAACCGCCGAACATTGAACCATAGTATGGGAATTGATCTGCATCTCCTGCAGCCCAGCGGTCAAAGTTTGCTACCACAGCTTCAGCATTGAAGTCTGTTCCATCATGGAACGTTACGCCTTCTTCCAACGTGAATGTGTAAGTCAATCCGTCTTCTGCTGCTGTATATTCAGAAGCCAAACCTGGTTCAATTTCTGTATCCTGTTCACCGAAGTTCACAAGCGTATCAAAAATATTCTTCGTAACTTTAAATGATTCACCGTCTGTAACAGTGATAGGGTCAAGTGATACCGAGTCTCCACCGCGTCCGAAGATCAATACTTTCTCTTCACCGGATTCCCCTTCGCCACCAGTTTCACCATTGCCTTCTGAGCCTTCTTCCGATCCGCCACTGCAGCCGTAAAGCACTGTAGAGATCAGTAAAAGCATCAAAAATGCAAGGGACATGATTTTTTTATTCCCCAAATTAACCCCTCCGTTTTTGTTTATTATCATTGCGGCCTGCTTTCCTCGTAAAGGTGGCAAGCTACAGAATGACCTTTTTCAACCTCCGCAAAAATCGGTACTGTCGTTTCACAGATATCCATTTTGAATGGGCATCTCGTATGGAACCGGCATCCGCTCGGCGGATTTGCGGGACTTGGAACATCCCCTTTTATCACAACTTCTTCCCTCTCGAATGCCGGATCCGGTACCGGTACTGCTGTCAGCAATGCCTGCGTATACGGATGCAGCGGCTTTTCGTAGAGGTCTTCGGTATCAGCCATTTCAGCCATGTTACCCAGATACATTACTCCAACACGGTCACTGATATGGCGAACCACCCCTAGATCATGGGCAATAAATATATAAGTCAGTTTCAGCTCTTTCTGAAGATCCTGCATCAGGTTTAGAACCTGGGCCTGAATCGACACATCGAGCGCTGAAACGGGCTCGTCAGCAATAATGAGTTTCGGATTCGTCATCAACGCCCGCGCAATACCGATACGCTGACGCTGTCCGCCACTGAATTGATGCGGGTAACGTTTGGCATGATAACTGCTCAATCCGACGATTTCCAGGAATTCATACACTTTTTGCTTTCTCTCTTTCGGATCACCTATATTGTGGACGTTCAAAGGCTCCATCAATATTTTTTCAATCGTATGACGAGGATTCAGCGAAGCATAAGGATCCTGAAAGACCATCTGAATATCACGCCTTGCCTTGCGCATATCATTACTTGAAAGTGAAGTCAGCTCTTGTCCGTCAAATGTGACTTTTCCTTCAGTCGGTTCAAGGAGCCTCATCAACATGCGGCCGGTTGTGGACTTTCCGCAACCAGATTCCCCTACGATGCCTAGCGTCTCGCCTTCTTTTACTGAAAACGAGATATCATCCACCGCTTTCACATGGTTGCTCACCCTGCCAAAAATACCTGATTTGATAGGAAAGTATTTTTTCAGGCCCTCAACTTTTAACAATTGTTCGGTCATGCTTTTCTGCCTCCTTCGGATCAAATAGGAAGCACCGGGTCTGATGCTCTTCAGTTGTTTGATAAAGCGGCGGAGTTTCTTCTAAACAACGGTCGAAAGCGAATTCACATCTTGGCGCGAATCTGCACCCTGTCTTAATCGAACCGGGTTTTGGAACATTTCCCGGAATCGAATAAAGCCGTTCTTTTTTAAACCTCATATCCGGCACGGATTCCAGAAGCCCCCGTGTGTAAGGATGCTGCGGATCTTTGAATATGGCATCGACCGGACCTTCCTCAACAACCTTGCCTGCATACATAACAACGACTCTTTCACACGTTTCCGCAACGACCCCGAGATCGTGTGTAATAAGCAATACAGCTGTGTTCAGTTCTTTATTCAGGTTCTTAATCAGTTTCAGGATCTGAGCCTGGATCGTAACATCCAGTGCAGTGGTGGGCTCATCCGCAATCAGCACTTTCGGATCGCACAGCAATGCCATGGCAATCATGACACGCTGGCGCATACCTCCCGATAATTGGTGTGGATGCTCTTTCATCAACCCTTCCGCACGAGGCAGTCCGACCAATTTCATCATTTCAACTGCACGATCGTAGATCTGTTTTTTCGACCAGTCCTTTTTATGGATTTTAACCGCTTCCTGCAATTGGTTGCCGATTGTAAACAGCGGATTCAAGGAAGTCATCGGTTCCTGAAATATCATGGCTATATCATTGCCCCGGATGTCACGCATTTTCTTTTCGGGCAGTTTCGTTAAGTCCTGATTTTCGAATAGGATTTCACCGTTGGTAATTTTCCCGGGAGGACTGGGAACCAGTCCCATGATCGACAAGGACGTAACACTCTTGCCGCAACCCGATTCACCTACTATCCCCAAGACTTCCCCTTCGCGAATATGAAAGTCGACATTATCTACTGCCGGCACTTCGCCGTCGTCCGTGAAAAAGGTAGTCTGCAAACCTTTTACTTCTAAAATCTTCTCTCTTTCTATCATCTGGCCACCCCTTTTTACACATGGATAATTCTGAATATTTTATTTCTTTTTATTATACGGAAATTCAGACTATATGCAATAGTTCTTTTTATAGGGCCATCTGATAAATTTTTATGAATGAAAAAAAGCCAGCCGGTTATTTACCCGGCTGGCTTCTTATAAACACCTATATTATGGAAGAGAATTGTTTTTAATTGAAATGCTGAACTTGGAAAAGGTTATAGTAGACCCCTTCCCGTTTCATCAATTCGTCATGCGTCCCCTGTTCTTTGAGAACGCCATGGTCAATAACAAGTATTTGATCGGCATGGGTGATTGTCGATAAACGATGGGCAACAATTAATGTTGTCCGGTCGTGTGCCAATCGCTCAAGAGAGTCCTGAATCAGCGCTTCGCTTTCCAGATCAAGTGCAGAAGTCGCTTCATCGAGAATCAGCATCGGCGGATTTTTCAAGAATACTCGGGCAATCGCAATACGCTGTTTCTGCCCCCCTGATAATTTCACGCCCCGTTCTCCGACTTTGGTGTCATAGCCTTCCGGCAGCAATTCAATGAAAGCATGGGCGTTTGCCGCTTTTGCAGCCGCTTCGACTTCTGCGTCTGTAGCATCCGGTTTCCCCATCAGGATATTGGCTTTGACCGAATCGCTGAATAGAATCGAATCCTGAAGCACAAGGCCGATCTGGTCACGGAGTGTATGGATGCTGACATCTTTCAGGTTATGGTCATCCATATAGATGCCCCCGCCCGTCACATCATAAAACCGGGGGATCAGTGATACAATAGTGGACTTCCCGCCGCCGCTCATTCCAACCAGTGCAACGGTCTGGCCCGGTTTCACCGTAAAACTCATATCGGAAAGGACTTCAGTTCCGCCATCATTATAATGGAAGGAAACGTTGCGGAACTCCAGTTTGCCATCCACGACTTTCAAATCACGTGCACCTTTTTTATCAGTAACGTCATAATCTTCATCGACCAATTCAAATACACGGTCCATCGATGCCAAAGATTGCACAAGCGTAGTCGAAGAATTGACAAGCCGGCGCAACGGATTATAAAGACGTTCAATATATGCGATGAACGCAACCATTGTTCCCAGAGTCAAATTGCCTTGAATAACCTGATAGCCCGCATAGCCGATCACCAGCAAAGGTGCTACGTCGGTAATGGTATTGACGACTGCAAAAGCTTTCGCATTCCATTTTGTATGGTCGATTGCCTTGTCCAAAAATTGATCATTTGTGTCATTGAAGATTTTTTGCTCATGCTTCTCCAGAGCAAAACTTTTGATGATGCTCATTCCCTGGACACGTTCATGAAGATAACTCTGGACATTCGCCAGTGCCTGGGAACGTTCACGTGTCAAATCGCGCAGGCGGCCAAAGAAATACTTCACACTGAGCGCATAGAATGGAAACGCCAATAAAGCCACGACAGTCAGTGAGACATCCATCGACAGCATAATACCGATGGCGATAAGAATCGTCGCCAGATCGAGCCAGACATTCATCAATCCGATCATCACAAAATTTTTCGTCTGTTCTACGTCGTTGATGACGCGCGAGATGATTTCTCCGGCGCGTGTGTTGGCATAGTATCTGAGGCTTAGCCGTTGAAGGTGTCCGTAAAGATATCCGCGGATGTCGTAGAGGATTTTATTGCTTACATACTGTGCGTAATATTGGCGGAAATATTCGATCGGCGGCCGAAGCAGAAAGAACACGATTGCCGTTCCGCCCAGCCAGAGGTAAAGCTGCTCCAATTTTTCCTGGCTCGACAACGCCTCTGCTCCGATGATATCGTCAATGACAATTTTGATCAGCAAAGGGATGAAAAGTGGAATTGCAAATTTAAATATACCAATAAGGATAGTTAATGCTATTTGCCAATAATATGGCTTTACAAAATGCATGTACCGTTTCATGCTGCTTTGTTTCTTATCGTTCAAACTGTTCACTCCATTCTTTCTTCAAAATGAAAAACCTGTTGGCCGGCAACAGGTTTTCATACTACTCAGCGGATCCTATTATGTCTGTGGAACTCATAACGGTCCGTCCATACTTCGATGAAGTCCTGGGCAAACGGGCCTCTGCGCTGTTTAATCCAACCGATCAGCTTTTCGACATTGCGATAAAGAATCTGGTCGATCACTTCAGGATACCCCATCTGCCTTTTATGGTCTTCATATTCGTCTTCATCCAGTAATGTGTAAGACATGTCCGGAAACACTTTTACATCCAGGTCGTAATCGATATACTTCAAAGAACCATTATTATATACGAATGGTGAACTGATATTGCAATAATAATAGACCCCATCATCACGAAGCATACAAATGATATTGAACCAATGCTCCGCATGAAAATAACAAATTGAAGGCTCACGTGTGAGCCACGTCCTGCCATCCGATTCGGTTACCAGGGTCCGTTCATTTGCACCGATTACAATGTTATTCGTCCCTTTCAAAACAGTTGTTTCCTGCCAGACACGGTGGATTCGGCCGTTGTGCTTGTAGCTGTGGATTTGTATCGTTTCTCCCTCTGCGGGAATCGCCATGTCCATCCCACCTTCTCGTCTAAGCCCTTATATTATCTGCTATTTCAATATTATATCAATCAATTCTGAAAACATACAGTAATACGGCGAGAAAGGCAAAAAATTACATAACGACCGAGCGTCCGCCGTCTACGATAATAGTCTGTCCGCGGATCATATCCGAATCATCGGAAATAAGGAACATGGCCGTCTTGACCATATCTTCGATTTCGACCATGCGTCCTGCCGGTGTGTTGACGCGGGCATCATTCAATAAATCTTCACGGTTCGGGAAATGTTTCAGCGCTTCCGTATCGAGTGCTCCGCCGGAAACCGTATTGACTGCAATTCCTTTTGGCGCGAGTTCCACTGCCAAGTAACGGGTGATTGATTCGACAGCCGCTTTCGAAACGCCGATAGTCGTATAGTTTTCAAGATAGCGTATCGATCCAAGTGAACTGATCCCTACAATTTTACCGCCTTTATCCATCAGTTTCGCAGCTTCTTGCGCACCGAAAAGCATCGCTTTGGCATTGATGTTCATTGTCCAGTCCCAATGGGATTCTTCCAGCTCCATAATAGGACGAAGCACCCCTGACGCGGCATTGGATACGAATACATCCAACCTTCCAAACTCCTCTTTAATCGTTTCGAACATGCCGCGCAATTTCTCGACATCTCCGACATTTGCTCTGACCAGCAATGCTTTGCGGCCTCTTGCCTCAATTTCCTTTACTGTATCAAGTGCCGCTGTCTTACTGCGCGCGTAATTGACTACAATGTCATAGCCTTCTTCCGCCAAAGCGATTGCCATCGCCTTTCCAAGTCCCCTGCTGCTTCCTGTTACCAATGCCACTTTCTGTTCGGCCATCGTCATACATCTCCTCTGCTTTTCAAAGCTGTTTTCATTTTTTGAACCGGCCCGGCTATCGGCAGCAATTCCATTTCCGCCGAATCGACCCATTTCATATTGTCGGGTATCTCTAAATTTACACCTTCGGCAATAAAGCCATCCACGTTCCATGTTAAATGAGAAAAGACATGTTTGAAAGAAGTAATTTTCTCCGCTTTTACAATTGTTCCTTTAAACTGTTCGGAAAGGAGCTCCTCGATTTCCGCACCGTCTATGCCAACAGGAAATTCCAGCATCGGAAATTGCCACATATTAGCCAGCAGTCCCTTCGAAGAACGTTTCTCCATCAAAAAAGATTCTCCATTCCGAATAGCGACCATTGCATAATTGACTGCCTTCGTGTTTTTCGCTTTGGTCTTAACAGGAAGCTCATGCTGGCGCCCCTCATGGAATGCGGAGCAATGTTCACGTACAGGACACAGCAGGCATTTTGGCGAAGTGGGCGTACAAATCAGCGCGCCAAGCTCCATCAATCCCTGATTGAAGGCGGATGGATCTTCATGGCTGATTAATCCTGTGACCGCTTCTTCAAAGATTTTACGTGTTTTCGGTTTGGCTATATCTTCGTCGATTAAAAGAATACGGGATAGAACCCGCATGACGTTACCGTCAACGGCATGTTCCGGCAATCCGTATGCGATACTGAGCACCGCGCCGGCTGTGTAAGGTCCGACTCCTTTCAAAGCGGATATTTCTTTTCGGCTTGCCGGAACTTTGCCTCCGTAATTTTCAGCTACTTCCCGCACTCCTGCCTGAAGATTTCGCGCCCGTGAATAATAACCGAGCCCTTCCCATTGTTTCAAAAGAATTTCTTCATCAGCATCTGCCAGATCGTGCAGCGTGGGAAATTTTTCAACGAATCGTTTGTAATAGGGGATCACCGTATCCACTCGAGTCTGCTGCAGCATAATTTCCGAAATCCATATTTGATAAGGATCGGCGGTACGCCGCCAGGGCAGATCTCTTTTTTCTGCGTGGAACCAATCAATCAAGTCAGTTTGAAATTGCTTTTTTTCTATATTAATAGTGGAACCCTCCATTGATTCTAGATTATTTCGTTTGAATTCAGGGTATGTAATAAGTAGCAGCGACGGATATCTTTACAAGAGACAGCCGTCATAAAGCAAATTTTTCCGAAGGGGGATGAGACGATGGATACAGGCACACACCTCGTCATGGGCATCGCGCTCGGCGGCCTCGCAATGGCTGACCCTGTTGTAGCGACTGATACTGTAACCATGACAGCAGTCATCGCAGGAACCATCATCGGCTCGCAGATCCCGGATGTTGATACCGTGCTCAAATTGCGGGACAACGCAGTCTACATACGTCACCACAGAGGTGCAACCCATTCGATTCCGGCTGTATTGACCTGGCCGCTTTTATTAAGCGGCGCATTATGGTTCATTTTTCCGGAAGTGAATTTGCTCCATCTATGGCTGTGGACATTCCTCGCGGTTGTTCTGCATGTTTTTGTGGATATCTTCAATTCGTACGGCACCCAGGCATTGAGGCCGTTTTCGAATAAATGGGTAGCACTGGGGGTCATTAATACTTTCGATCCCATTATTTTCGGCTCACATGTCATTGCTTTAATGATCTGGGCTTTCGGCGCAGATCCGGTATGGACCATCAGTATCCTGTATACCGTGCTGGTGTTTTATTATATATCACGATTTGCACTGCAATCTGCTATCAAACAAGCAATCAGGAATACTGTCCCTGGCGCCACTGAGATATTCGTTGCGCCCACAATGCGTTTCTTCCATTGGCGGATCGCAGCAGATACAGATAAACACCATTACGTTGGACGCGCATATGGACGGACAATCAATTTCTACGACAAATTCATGAAGAAGCCTTTGCCGGAAAGTGAATTGATCCAGACGGCGCTCAAAGACAAGAACCTTTCAGCATTTGTATCATTTTCGCCACTTTATCGTTGGGAAATCAACGAATATGGTGATATTTATGAAGTACGGTTAATTGATCTCAGATACCGCAGCAATGATTATTACCCTTTTGTGGCAGTTGCCCATCTGGACCAGGATTATAATATCCTCAACTCATATACCGGCTGGATTTTCAGCGAAGACAAGCTTCGGAAAAAATTGGATTTCAGCCATAATTAATGGCAATCACAAAACGCACACTCCAGGGTGTGCGTTTTTGTATTGCTTTCCAACCTGTGAAGCTTGAACTAATCATTCAGCAAGTGAGCATATTTTGGATTACTCGCCGCAAATTCATGGATATTTTCGCCATAGCTGTCGATCCACTGGCGGACAACTTTTTCCACCACTTCTGTTCCTTGGTAATCATAGCCCGCTTTCGCATAGGATGATTCAAAATCCGATGCCAGCAGCTCGATCCATGTTCTTGCTTTCTCTTCGGTTATTTTCGGATTCTTTTCCTGCAGCTCGTATGTTAATTGTTCGATAAGTTCTTTCATCTTTTTACTTCCCTTCTTTTAAAGGACGCAGCATGGATATCGGCAATGCCTCTGTATATTTTTCTCCCCCGAGACGGTAACCCCATGCAAATCGGCCTTTCAGATAATCGATTTGGAAATATACATTGGGATCTCCTTCTATATGGTAGACTTCCCCCTTTTTGAAATCTTCCGGATCCAACAGGTAGGATGCCGCCATAATGGCTTTGCGCTCCAATACCGCAAATTCGTTGATGATTCCGAGCTGTTCGGCTTTCCGCGCTTTTTCCTTCAGCCGCGCGATTTCCGTCCGCAATTCCTGTTCGTCCATCTGGTTATAGCGTTTTTCCTCACTCATCTTCGTTCTCCTTTTTTTCCAAGTATTCGTTGATCACTTCAGCAGGAAACCCTTTTTGGTAAAGACCTTGCTTCACTTTCGATTTCAAGTCGTAGCCGGTCAGCTTGCCGCTGTGTTTACGCCATAATTTATCACCCTGTGCCGCGACAATATCCGTCCATTGGTCTTCGTCTTTTTCTAAATCCAGATCGGCGATTGCCAATTTGATCAATGAATACGAATAACCCTTACGAAGAAGGGTATCACTGATTTTCTGTTCAATCTGCCTTGGTGTTTTCGTCTTTTCTTTATCGGCGATTTTTTCAGCCATCTCCTTGGCGAGCTCTAATTGCTCTTCTTCTGAATAGGAAGCGAGAACATCTTTTTGCACCTGTTTATCAATCCCTTTCTTTTGCATGTCCTGCTGGATCGCTTTCGGTCCTTTTTTTGATGATCTCATCTGCGTCCGCATCAATGCTTCCGAAAAAGTGCGGTCGTCAAGAAAATTCAATTCATATAATTTTTTAATGGCTTCATCTATTACTGCTTCCCCGAATTCTTTATCTTTCAGCTTCTGGCGCACTTCATTTTCACTGCGCATCCTGAAGCTTAAAAAATCAAGGGCTTTATTGAACGCTTTACGGATTTCATCTTCGAAGTTCATTTCTTCGATGGTCCATTGGTCCAGCTCTTTGCCTTTGGTCAATTGATATCTGACAAGCACCGTTTCATCAACACTGAAAGCGAACTTTTCCTCCAGAAAAATATTATAGCGTTCCGGATTGTTTTTCCCCTGTGTGATCTTTGTGATTATAGGCATACAGCGGCACCTCTCTTCCTTATTCAGTATACCCTTTTAAGAGCTTAAATGCATCGATTCAGGGTACTATATAGGAAATGGAGGCGATAGGCATGAAGATTGCAATCACTGGAGGAACCGGCTTTGCCGGCAATGAAATGACGAAATTATTCACTCAGCACGGACACGAAGTTTTCATCCTGACGAGAAGCCCGAAACCATCAGACAACGGCATCCATTATGTTGAGTGGCTGACAGATGGCGCAGAACCGGAAAAGAAACTGGCAGGCATCGATGCTTTTGTAAACCTGGCAGGTTCATCCATCAATGATGGACGCTGGGATGATGAACAGAAGAAACTTATTTACAGCAGCCGCGTTGAATCTACAAATGAAGTGCTGCGCATCATCAAAGAGTTGGAACAAAAACCTAAAGTGCTGGTGAATGCAAGCGCTGTTGGCATTTATCCCGCTTCGACAGAAAAATCCTATACAGAGAAATCGACGGAACGGGGTGATGACTTCCTTGCTGAAACTGTTATCGAATGGGAACGCCTCGCAGATGAAGCGAAAGACTTCGGCGTGAGGGTAGCGTATGGACGATTTGGCATTATCCTTGGCAAAAAAGAAGGTGCCTTGCCGTTGATGGCCCTCCCTTATAAACTTTTTGGCGGCGGCACAGTCGGCTCCGGCCGGCAATGGCTGTCGTGGATCCATATTCACGACGTCGCCCGCGCGGTTTTATTCGCCATTGAAACAGAAGAACTGAGCGGACCATTTAATGTGACCGCTCCCTATCCGAAGCGCATGAAGGATTTCGGCAAAGAAATCGGACACGCTTTGGGACGTCCGCATTGGTTCCCGGTGCCTGAGTTCGCCCTAAAAGCTGTGCTCGGCGATAAGAGCCGCCTCGTTCTTGAAGGACAGCGCGTACTGCCGGAAGTTCTGCAGCAGCATGGTTTCGAATTTGCATACCCCGATCTGAGATCAGCTCTGGCTGATATCTATAAATAAGGCTATAATGTAGGGATGACCAAAAGAAGGACGTGTGCACTATGAATGAAAAACCCATAATGGAGACCGGACAGAAATTTCCGTTGACGATCAAAAGGCTTGGCATCAACGGCGAAGGCATCGGTTTCTTTAAACGGAATGTTGTTTTTGTCGCCGGTGCACTGCCCGGCGAAGAAATCACAGCACAGATTACATCAGTCAAACGGAATTTTGCGGAAGCCCGGATTGTCAAAATGCGGAAACCTTCCTCTCACCGCCAGACTCCACCCTGCCCAGTCTATGAAGCATGCGGCGGCTGCCAGCTTCAGCATTTGACATACGACCAGCAGCTCGTTGAAAAACGGGATCTGGTGGTCCAGGCGCTCGAACGTTATTTGAAAGGCGTCGATGTCAAAATTGAAAAAACGATCGGCATGGAAGATCCATGGCATTACCGCAATAAAAGCCAGTTCCAGACACGGCTGAAAGGTTCAAAAGTCATCGCGGGTTTATTTGCGGAAGGTTCCCATCAATTACTCGATATCGAACAATGCATCGTTCAGCATCCGGATACCACTGTCATCACCAACTCAGTGAAGCGGATTCTCGAAGAATTGCGTATTCCGATCTATGATGGCAAAACGATGCAAGGCGTCATCCGGACAATAGTCGTCCGCACCGGCATTGAAACGGGTGAAATTCAACTGGTGCTGGTGACAACCCGCTCTAAAATTCCCAAAAAGGAATTGCTGCTGGAAAAGCTGAAAAACTTGGATGTTAATCTTGTCTCAATCGTCCAGAATATCAACCCAGAAAAAACGTCGCTTATTTTCGGTGAAGAGACGGTTACTTTATACGGCAAAGACACCATCCACGAAAAATTGGGGGAACTTGCCTTTGACCTTTCCGCCCGCGCCTTTTTCCAGTTAAACCCAAAGCAGACCGTCAAATTATATGATGAAATTAAACGCGCTTCAGAGTTGACCGGCACCGAAAAAGTCGTCGATGCTTATTGCGGCGTCGGTACAATCGGTTTATGGCTTGCTGATGGCGCTGGCGAACTCCGCGGCATGGACACCATCCATGACAGTGTGGTCGATGCAAAGGCAAATGCGAAACGGCAAGGCGTCAAAGCGAAATACGTAACCGGGACTGCGGAAAAATGGCTGGATGTCTGGAGCAATGAAAATTTTGTTCCTGATGTACTGACTGTAGATCCGCCTCGCACCGGACTGGCTGACTCCCTGCTGAAAACGATCCTGAAGGTGAAGCCGAAACGTTTCGTTTATACGTCTTGCAACCCTTCCACACTGGCGAAGGATCTGCAGCAATTGACGAAAATCTACCGGATCGAATACATCCAGCCTGTCGATATGTTCCCACAGACGGCACAGGTTGAATCTGTAACGAAACTTGTTTTGAAATGAAAAAGAGACTTCCGGTTTTAAATCGGAAGTCTCTTTTTGTTGCTATATAATTCAACCGGATGCGGGCTTGCTGATTTTATTGCCCCGTAAGGCGATGATGGCGAAAATGATGAGCAGTATCAAAGCGATCAGCAAAAGGAAACTCAGCTCTTCTGTAACATCCAAAAATAATCCGCCAAGCACAGGTCCTGCCAAGCTTCCGATGCTGAATGCTATGCCGCACAATAAATTGCCTGTAGGCAGCAGTTCCCTTGGCATGAGATCTGCCATATAGGAGATTCCCAGTGAAAAAGTCGAACCGACGAACATACCGGCTAGGATGAAAAATGCCAAAGTTACCCATGCATTCGATTCAAACAAGCTGGCCGTGCCAAATGCAGCTGCACCACCGAACAGTGCAAGCAGCAAAACTTTGCGCCTGCCGATCCTGTCACTAAGTTCACCAAGCGGCAGCTGAGTTGCAATGGCACCGAGCGAAAACGCGGCGAGCATATAGGAAACCATGGAAACATCTATCGACTGCCTCAGGGCGTATACAGGATAGATGGCATTTAAGGAAGCTTCCAGGAATCCATAACCAAGCGGCGGCAAAAAAGCGAACCAGCCAATGACGATAGCAGCTTTAAAACGGCTTAACGTTCCACTTGCCGTCATGGCACTTGTCGTAGTTTCAGGGAAATCATTGCGCAGGAAGAAAACGAGAACCCAGGCCGTGAGGCATAAAAGCCCCGATATGATAAACGGCAACGCTTCAAAAATATTAACGAGAGGCACAAATAACGGTCCAGCTCCAAATCCAATGCTGAATGACATCCCATATATGGCAATGTTCCTGCCCATGCGATTCTGTGCGGATGTACTGGTGATCCAGGTCTGGGTCGAAAAATGCAGCGCCTGGTCTCCAACACCAATCAGGATCCGCAGGAAGAACCAAAACAGGACTGATTTCCATAACGGGAACAGCAACAGGGACAAGATGACAAGTCCACCGCCAATTATGATGATCGGTTTAAAACCGAAACGCCGCAATTGAGGTTCCATAAAGGGTGCGATAATTAATGTACCTATGTATAAGCCGGTGGCACTCAATCCGTTTAAAGCAGATGACACGCCATCCTGCTCAAAAATAACCGCGATGAGCGGCAACAGCATACCCTGCGAAAACCCGGAGATCGATACTATAGCGACAAGGATCCAGAAACGCCCACTGTCACTTTGCAAGTAATTTTTCATGATGGCTCCTTCCAGTAAGCACCTTCTTTTGTATTTGAATGGAATTCAGATACAATTTTATCATAAGGAGGAGATGTAAGATGAAATTTTCAATGACTGAAAATGGTTTTTCGGGCGATTTGCCTTTTGGTGAACTGGCCGTTTCAACAAATGAGGAGTACGGTTTCCGCCCATATCAGTTGCTGGTGGCTTCCCTTGCAGTCTGCAGCGCTGGAATTATAAGGAAAGTTCTGGAAAAACAACGGATGCCTGCAGAAGATATACAGGTGGAAGTAAAAGAAATTATACGCATCGATGAAGAAGCGGGACGCGTTTCAAAAGTCCATCTGCATTTCCTGATCAAAGGCGATATCAATGATTCGAAAATGCCGCGTGTGATGGAGCTGACAAGAAAGAATTGTTCGATGGTCCGTTCTGTGGAAGATTCGATTGAAATTGTGGAAACATACGAACTCGTATAAATCAATAAAAGCTCAGTCCGTATCTGTATGCCAGATCACGACTGAGCTTTTATGTTAGATTTCCATTTTCATCTTTTCTCATAAGACCATTTTTCGGCTTGTGCCGGTGAAATGTTCGAACCCCCTCCTTTTACTTGTTAGTTAGTGAATGGTTTCGACTATTCATCATGGCCTCCTCTCTATTGATTACTCATACACTAACACAGAAATATAATTAAGTAAATATTCTAAATAGAAAAACTACTAAAATCTCTCTTTTTACCTATGTTTGATTGAAATCCATTGGTAAATCAGCTACGATAGAATGCGAAATGAGGTGTGCCTTATGGGAAAATCCATTACCGATAGAGAAAAGCAAGTAAGTTATATGAAACAACGTTTGAACATGTTCCTGGAAGTCCTTGATTCGATTGAACCGGAAACCGCAGAACTGGAAGATATTGATCGTTTAATCACGATGGTTGATGAATTGGACGATAAAATGCAGCAATTCAAAACACGGCCTACCGATGAGAACTGATTGTTTAAATAACCAAATATCGCCAAAAAACACCGGAACAACTTGTGAATTCAAGTTGTTCCGGTGTTTTTGTTTAGTCGTTTTATGATATCGCGGCGTGATTGCATGACTGCATTCACCTGGCCTCCGACCATCAATAGGATGGCTGATACATATAACCACAACATTAACATGATCACACCGCCAATTCCTCCGTAGGTCGCTGAGTAATTCGCAAAATTATTGATGTAGATCGAAAACCCGAAAGAGACAGCCAGCCAGCCGATCGACGTGAAAGCCGCTCCAGCCAGCACAGATTTGAAATCCAGCTTCACATTAGGGGCTGCCCAATAAATTACTGCCGCCACAACAAAAATGATCAACGGCGGAATCGTAAAACGCAATGTATTCCAGGTTTCCAAAAATCCTGCTTCCAAACCAAAAAACGAAAAGATGAAGATTCCGATCTGGCGTCCGAATATTGGCAGGACCAATGCAATCAATAAAATAAAAATCATTAACACAGTGGTAATGATGGACATGCCTCTCGCTATCAGGATCGGACGGTTTTCCTCAACATTATAAGATTGGTTCAATGATTTTATAAGTGCATTCATGCCAAGGCTAGCGGACCAGATGGTGGCAATGAGTCCGAATGAAAGCAGACTGCGATTTTCCTGGGTCAAAATTTCGTTGATCGTCTCTTCGATAAGAAGATAGATTTCGCCAGGCACAACATTCGCCATGAATTGATAGATTTGATCTTCAGCAATATTCAAATAAGGCAACAGCGTTATCAAAAAGATAAGCAATGGAAAAATAGACAACAGGAAAAAGAACGCTAATTGCGCTCCAAGTCCTGTGACATCCACATCATTGATTCTTTTCCATAATTCTTTCATAAACCCCGGGAAGCGGGTGACATCGTAACTCGGTCCCTTCGCCTCCGTCCCTTCCTGTGGAAGATCGGATTCTGTCTTATGGGGCTTATTCAGTGAATTACTGCTTTTTCCCATATTCCGCATCGCGGTTCGAATTATTGTTAGATGAACTGCTGTTATTATCAGTCAACGATGATGAAGCGGAAGGGTTATCTTCCTGCAGAGCAGATTTAACATCCTGAGTTGAATCCACCACTGCTTCCTTCGTGTCGACGAATGCCTCTTTCGTATCCATAGCCATCTCTTTTACCTGAGGAGTCAATTCTTTCAATTCATTGACTTTTTCCCCAACATAAGATGCGTCTTCGGAAACGCGCTCATAAAGATTCTGGAATTTGTTTGCCTGCTGCTGAACCGCAGACTTCAATTCGTCTTTATTACTTGCATAGTATTTCGCATTCTCAGAGACCTTTTTCGATTTCTGCATTACATCGTTGCGGGTATTGCGGTCAAACAGGGAAATGATCACACCCACCGCTGCCCCCACTAATAATCCTGTCATCAATTTGTTTTGGCTCATTCTGAATTCCTCCCAAAGAATAGTTTGTTCTAACGTGTCTTTTGAATTTTTCCCTAATCTCAACATATTTAAACTTATCTCCTAAAAATTTAAAAAACCCTTGACTCTTGAGCGTAACTTTCGGAATATTAAATCAACAGGAGGTGCAAAATTATTTCAGGAGAACAGAATTACATAACTTAGGGGGAAATTAGATGGAAAGATTTGAAGAATTATTGGGAGAAATCAGTGGTTTAGTATGGGGCGTCCCACTCTTGATCCTGATTGTCGGTACAGGGATTTACCTTACAGTACGGCTCGGATTCCTTCAGCTTCGCTTATTGCCTTATGCACTTAAATTAACTTTCTCCAAAAATGTCGATAAAGATTCCGAAGGCGATATATCTCACTTCCAGGCTCTATCAACAGCCATGGCGGCAACAGTCGGCACCGGTAATATCGTCGGGGTTGCAACCGCTGTCGTGCTTGGCGGACCTGGAGCAGTCTTCTGGATGTGGCTGTCCGCATTCTTCGGGATGGCAACAAAATACGGTGAAGCCGTATTAGCTGTAAAATACCGCATTACCGATTCAAAAGGACAGATGGCCGGAGGTCCGATGTATTATCTGGAGCATGGCCTGAAACAGAAATGGCTTGCAGTCCTTTTCGCCATCTTTGGCGCAATTGCAGCATTCGGGATCGGCAATATGACACAATCCAATTCTGTCGCGTCAATCGTCGATGAGACTTTCGGTATGGCTCCTTGGGCTACCGGACTTATCCTCACTGCTTTTGCAGGTTTGGTAATTTTAGGCGGAATCAAAACTATCGGTAAGGTTACTGCATTCTTTGTTCCGTTTATGGTTCTGTTTTATGTTATTGCAGGATTAGTCATCATGGTCATGAATTTCGACTTGATTCCTGCCGCTATTGGCACAATCTTCAGCGCTGCGTTCACAGGTGAAGCTGCTGCCGGCGGTGCGATCGGTGCCGCAATCCGTTATGGTGTTGCCCGTGGGGTATTCTCCAACGAAGCCGGCCTTGGGTCAGCACCGATTGCAGCTGCTGCTGCAAAAACGGATATGCCTGGCCGCCAGGCTTTAGTGTCGATGACGCAGGTCCTGTTTGACACATTGATTGTCTGCTCGATTACAGGAATTACAATCGTCATGTCTGGCCTCTACACACAAGAAGGACTCGAAGGCGCGCCACTTACCAGTGCAGCATTTGGCCAGTACCTTGGCGGCGTAGGTCCTTACATTGTCGCGTTTGGCCTTATTTTCTTCGCATCTTCGACAATTATCGGCTGGTCTTATTATGGTGAGAAATGTTTCCAGTATCTTTTCAAGAATCCAAGTTTGCTGATTGTATACCGCGTCCTTTTCGTTGCGGCTGTCTTCCTTGGAGCAACTGCTTCACTTACCGTTGTCTGGACATTCTCAGACGTGATGAATGGCCTGATGGCAGTTCCTAACTTAATCGGCCTTCTTGGTCTGTCAGGTGTAATCGTGTACGAAACGAAGAGAATCGTTGCAAAAGCTAAAGAAGAGAAAAACGAGAAAGCTGAACTTGCCCGTTCAGGAAATTGACATTTTTTTTGATAAGTGAAATGATAAGGCATACCATACCGAAAGGCAGGAACTTATGATGGACTTATCGAAACAGTCTCCAGAAAACGTCAATTACATGATCGAGGAAATAAAAGCGAAATTACGCATGGTCAATGTCGATGCGATGAAAGCTGAACATTTCAATGCTTCACAGTATGAAGATTTGCGTGATTTGTATGAAATGGTCAAAAAGCGCGATAACATCACACCAAATGAAATGCAGGCAATCGCCCAGGAACTTGGCTCATTGCGGAAATAATGAAAAGCGGCAACCCTTGAGATTTTCCCGGGGTTTCCGCTTTTTTTTTAGAAAAAAGCGGAGCTGTTTTGCAGAATATCGGATTCACAGCTTCCTTACACAATGAGCTAAAAAGCCTCCGAAAAAATTTCGGAGGCTTTTCTTATTATTCTTTAATTTCTATGCCGGTTTCTTGTACTGTGCAATATACCAGCCACCCTCTTTAATCACTGTATGGATGCCGAGCATATCCAGTCCCGCGGCTTCTCCCCAATCACGCAATTCATCGCGGGTGGGAAGGCGGTACAGGTTGTCGAAGGAAGAAAAGAAGCTGTTGAATACATTCGCAAAAGGAGGATCGTCACTGCTGCCTGCAATAGGTGTGACAATGGACAGGATGCCGCCAGGGTTTACCCAATCAGCCAGTTCATGAATCAGCGCCTCACGCTTTTCAAGATCGATATAATGCAGGACATTATTCATCATGACCATATCAAAAGGCTGCTCAGGATTATAATCCCACAAATCCGCATTCTGAATTTTAATATTGTCATCTTCTGCTGTCAGCTGCTGAGCTTTCTCTGTCACTTCCTCACTGATTTCAATTCCGGTGAATTGAGTATCAGAAAATCGTCCAGCCAGTTTTTTGATGTAACCGGCTTCACCGCATCCTATATCCAAAACTGATCGGATATTATATTCTCGGATTCGCTTCGACATTTTAGGCATCGCGAGCACTTCGAGCAATCTGCTGGTTTCTGCAACTGTGCCGGCATGCCTTTCTTCATCAAAGTGAAGCCGGTTGCTGTTGCGCATCATTTCCGGATAACTCAGCAGTGTCGGAATATGAAGCTCCATCATTTCCTTCAGCAATACCCCTGAGGAATTATCTCCTTTCGGCTTAGGCAGTTTCCAGGAATTGGCGAGCTTATGGCGTCCTCGTCCAGCCTCCTTGAGATGGCCGATCGACACGCCTACCGCCACCCATTGCTCCAGAAGATTTTCATCCAATCCGTAGGCATCTGCTACATCCGATTTTGCCATCGGCCGTTCAAATGCCTTGAACAGATCCAATTCATAACCGACATAGGCATGCCAACTGTAAAGGAACGGTTCGTTTCTCTTCATATACATCCTGGCTTTAAACATTTTCATCACATCTATCATATTAATCCCTCATCTTTCCATGGATAGTCGTCTTCCCTGGTATAATATCTCAGCTCTTTTGATTTTTTCGGAAGATCCCTCAGCCGGACTGGGATGATGCCGCCCTGGATGAATCTGTCCCTTACGTTTTCTTTCCACATGCCAAGCCCTGAGACATTAAGCATTTGCTTAAAATGAAGAATCGGGTCTTCTTCCATCCGCTCGAATGTTTTTTGCCGAAGAAAGCTGACCGGTTTAAATGGATAGGAATACGCAAGTGCAGCCAGATGGCTGAGTTGGATTACATGATCCGCCCTCTTATAACGCACTTTTTCATACCATTTCAGATTTTTGGGATTCTGTTTATGGGTCTCAACCATGTCCGCAGTGAGCTCACCTAAAACATCAGCGTCCTGTATCGCCATATTCATGCCTTCCCCCGCCATCGGGTGTACAGCATGCGCCGCATCCCCGATAATCGCTTTATTGTCCCTGACATATGATGGGGCATGGAACATGACCGGAATCATCAATTGAATTTTTTTCCAGTCAGTCAACTGTTGTACATAGCCATCCATTGCCGGTGCAAGATCTGTGTATAGTTTGTGGAAGTGGCTGATGGGCTTTTCTTTCAATTCTTTATAATCTCCTTCTGGAATCAGATAAACGGAACGCACCTGATTATCCGGCAAAGGGAATAATCCGAGGAATCGATTATATGTAGAAATAATTTGGCCATCTTTGAAATTTTCTGGCCTTGGAAAAGATACAGTTAAGAAATGATGGTTATAGGAAGTCTGTCTGATTTCGATGTCCATATGCTTTCTGGTAACAGATGCCCTGCCCTCTGCACCAAAGAAGAAATCAGCTTCAACTTCCAATTTTTCTTTTCCTGATTTGAGCAATGCTTTATTGTCGGTATACCCTGTGCAAGACGTTCCCGGCATATAGCGGAAATTTTTATATTCGGAAGCGGCTTTCAATAGAATTTCTTTTAGTTCTTCATGATGAACCATAAATGCCGCGTTGTATTTGCCAGGCAATACGCTGTAATCCATAAACGTCTGGTCGCGGACCTGAAGTGAACTTGACAGCTCGAGCATATCAAGGATTTTGATTTCGTTGCTGCGGGCAGTGATTTCGTCGTATAGGCCCAGTCCTTCGAATATCTGCATGCTTTTAGGCTGAAGCAATTCACCTTTATAAGTCGGTGCTTTAGCTTTCAATCGCTCCGCCATCACCACATCGACGTTGCGCTGAACAAGTTTAAGGGCCAGTGCAAGACCACCGATACCGCCACCGCTGATAAAGACTTGTGTTTTCATCAAACTCAGCTCCTCTCTAATGTATTCCTCAAACCCCTCGCATAAAAACCTCAATAACTGCGATACATTTAAATAAACTTCAATATTTCAGTTTCAAAAAAATACTTAAGACCTATAAAACTATATTTTTCCAATATTTTTTAGAATAACCTGGATATTTAGCAGGCAGGCATTGCGGACTATGACTGAAAATTGATACTATAATATATGATGAGAGGAGAGATTCATTTGACATCATTAAATGATAAATTGACACGCTATGCAGAATTGGCGGTAAAGGTAGGCGTTAATATACAGCCAAACCAACAATTATACATAGCAGCTTCACTGGAGGCTGCACCGCTTGTGCGCCTGATTGTAAAAAAAGCCTACGAGACTGGAGCTAAACAAGTCTTTGTTGACTGGAATGATGATGAAGTCTCAAGATTGCGCTTCGAAATGGCGCCCGAGGATTCTTTCTCTGAGTTCCCTTCCTGGAAAGTTCAAGAGCGTGAGCAATTGGCCGAACAAGGTGCTGCATTCATGAGCATTGTTTCGCAAAGCCCGGATCTTTTGAAAGGAATCGATTCGAAACGAATTGCCGCTTCTCAGAAGGCGACTGGACAAGCACTCAATAAGTATCGCCAATATGTCCAATCAGATAAAATCAGCTGGACAGTCCTGGCAGCACCATCAAAAGCCTGGGCGTCAAAAGTTTTCCCGGAGCTTCCGGAAGATCAGCAAGTTGACGCTTTATGGGATGCTATTTTCAAAGCGGTCCGCGCCGACTTGGATCAGCCGATCGAAGCTTGGAAAGAGCACGACGAATTATTGCATACAAAAGTCGATTATCTGAACGGCAAAAAATATGCGAAATTACATTACACTTCCCCTTCCACTGATCTCGAAGTCGCTCTTCCTAAAGGGCATTTATGGTGCGGCGCTGGTTCCATCAATGAAAAAGGCGATGCTTTCATGGCAAATATGCCAACCGAGGAAGTATTCACTGTGCCGCAAAAAGATGGCGTCAACGGTTACGTTTCAAGCACGAAGCCACTCAGCTATGGCGGCAATATCATCGATGAGTTCAAAGTCACATTTGAAAATGGACGAATTACAGATGTAACAGCAAAACAAGGGGAAGATGTTTTGAAGCAATTGGTAGATACGGACGAGGGCTCCCATTACCTGGGTGAAGTTGCATTAGTGCCTCACGAATCACCAATTTCTGCTTCCGATATCCTTTTCTACAACACTTTATTCGATGAAAATGCGTCAAACCACTTTGCAATCGGAAGTGCCTACTCTTTCTGTCTGGAAGGCGGCAAGAAGATGTCGTCCGAAGAACTGCTTAAGCACGGTTTGAACCAAAGTATTACCCATGTCGATTTCATGGTCGGTTCTGACAAGATGGATATTGACGGTATTTTGGAGGATGGCACACGCGAGCCGATTTTCAGGAGCGGCAACTGGGCATTTTAAATCTCACTAATTCGACACTTAATCTTTTTTCCATTATCATGTATACTAAGTTATGATAATCATAGTCGAGAGGGGAGTTATCATCATGTTGTCTGGTATTGTCACAGTATTAGGTTTTATGGCTGTAATCTTCATGTTTTTCTTCACACTGCTCCATTTTTTGGGGAAAGAGTTGCATACACATGACGCAGAACATGTAGATCCGCATCCGGAACGCAAATTCTGATCATTAAATTCCGAAGCAGACCTTTTTATTAAAAAGGTCTGCTTTTTTAATAGTTTTAAATGACTGATAGATTACAATTCAGAAACATTTCATTTGCACATCGATTACATTACACATCAAACGTCCTATAAATGATCTGCCCAAAGAGCCAATAGGCCCTCGTAATATTGCAGTCTGACGCAATTGAAAAGAGTCGCTATTTTAAGCGTGTTAAAATTCAAAATGGACTTGTTTTATATTAGGAGGAGTTTAGGCATGTTTTCTTCATCGGATATTGGAATTGACTTAGGAACAGCAAATATTCTTGTTTATACAAAAGCAAAAGGCATAATTTTAAACGAACCGTCAGTAGTGGCACTTGATACAAAAAGCGGAAAAGTGATCGCTATCGGCGAAGAAGCCAAAGCTATGATCGGTAAGACGCCAACATCCATCCGCGTTGTGCGTCCACTGAAAGATGGCGTAATCGCAGATTTTGACGTCACCACTGATTTATTGAAAATGGTCATGCAGAAAGCAGCCAAACAGTTGGGAGGCGCTTACCGTAAGCCGAATGTGATGATTTGCACTCCATCCGGTGCAACATCGGTAGAACGCCGTGCGATTCACGATGCGGTTAAACAAAGCGGCGCTAAAAGTGTCCACTTGATCGAAGAGCCGGTGGCTGCCGCGATTGGAGCTGACCTTCCTGTCAGCGAACCGATAGCAAGCGTTATTGTGGATATCGGTGGTGGCACTACTGAAGTCGGCATCATTTCATTTGGAGGCGTTGTTTCTTCCAACACAGTAAAAATTGCGGGTGACCGCATGGATGAAGATATCATCCAATATGTCCGTAAACATTATAATGTTCTAATCGGTGAACGTACGGCAGAAAATATCAAAAAAGAAATCGGTTATGCTTTGATTCCGCATAAAGCGGAAACGATGGAAATTCGCGGCAGGGATATCATGACTGGCTTGCCGAAAGTTGTCTCATTAACATCTACAGAAATCCAGGAAACACTGAAAGAACCATTGTTGGCCATCCTCGAATGCATCCGTGCAACTCTTGAGAATTGCCCTGCCGAACTGTCTGGTGACATCGTCGACCAGGGAGTTGTCATCACTGGCGGCGGCGCTCTGCTGAAAGGCATGCAGCAATGGCTGTCTGAAGAAATTTCAGTGCCTGTTCACATGGCACCGATGCCGCTCGAATCTGTGGCTATCGGGACCGGACGATCTTTGGTCATGATGGACAAGCTCGATAAAATTTCAAAATAAACCTGTTCCGGAAGCCTTGCGCTTCCGGAATTTTTTATTTTTCCGGACTGAGATTAGTCATCAGTTCAAATTTCGATTAAAATATAGGAGAGTAAATGTTTAAGGAGTGGATAATGTGTCGATGCTGAATGAAATACTGGAGTTCAACAAAAATTTTGTTGAAGAAGAAAAGTACGAACAATTCATAACCACTAAGTTTCCTGATAAGAAAATGGTCATTTTGACTTGCATGGATACTCGCTTATTCGAATTATTGCCAAAGTCCATGAATTTGAAAAATGGCGATGTAAAAATCGTCAAGTCTGCAGGTGCGGTCATCAATCACCCATTTGGCGGAATCATGCGCAGCCTGATTGTGGCAATTTATGAATTGAATGCCGATGAAGTTTATATTATCGGCCATCATGATTGCGGAATGTCCGCAATTGAACCACAAAAAATAATGGAAAAAATGAAAACCAGAGGCATTGCTGAAGAAACTATTGAGATGATGCGCTATTCGGGAGTCAATCTCGATGAGTGGCTGCGCGGCTTCGATAATGTTACCGAAAGCGTCCGTCACAGTGTCAATATGGTACGCAATCATCCTTTAATGGATAATGAAGTTCCGGTTCACGGATTGGTAATTGATCCTAAAACAGGGAAATTGGATTTGGTAGTGGACGGAAATGAAAATAGATGAAGAAAACCGCTGAGAAAAATTTCTCAGCGGTTTTCTATTTTATAAAAAAGTATTAGAAATAATATTTCACAAAACAGCATCGCTGTACAAAACCTGTGCTCCTGCATCGCTTCGCTAGCTTCGTCGCAAAGGTTCGACCGAATGCTGTTCGGTCG
>NZ_PJBO01000078.1:0-31518 GCF_002836425.1 Planomicrobium sp. MB-3u-38
GTAATATTTCAACTTTCATATCGGTGGGGTAGCGAAGTGGCTAAACGCGGCGGACTGTAAATCCGCTCCTTCGGGTTCGGCAGTTCGAATCTGCCCCCCACCACCAGTTTTATATTGGCATTGGGGTATAGCCAAGCGGTAAGGCAACGGGTTTTGATCCCGTCATGCCCTGGTTCGAATCCAGGTACCCCAGCCATTTTTTATGAGCCATTAGCTCAGTTGGTAGAGCATCTGACTTTTAATCAGAGGGTCGAAGGTTCGAATCCTTCATGGCTCATCTTTAATTACCTTGCGCCTGTTCAGCGCGGGGCCTTAGCTCAGCTGGGAGAGCGCGACGCTGGCAGCGTCGAGGTCAGGGGTTCGAGCCCCCTAGGCTCCATTGTTCCATGTGTATTTGTACTATCCATGTGTAAAAATCCCGTATCCATTCAATTGGATACGGGATTTTTTTATGGATAAGAAAGTATAGTTTTCTAATTATGCTTTTCGAATCTAAACGGGCGCTTGCGCTTTTCTGGTGTCCAGACTCCGGCGACCCAGCTCTTTGAGTCATAAGCCAACCCAGCTGCCGTGGCAAAGAGCGCCACTCTGCTGGTCTGTCTTATGCTTTTCAGAGCTAAACGGGTGCCGTCGCTTTTCTTTGTCCAGACTCCAGCGCCCAGATTCTCGAGTCATAAGCCACTTTGGCTATGCGGCAAAGAACGCCGCTTCGCCAAATCGTCTTATGCTTTTCGAATCTAAACGGGCGCTTGCGCTTCTCTTTAGTTTCCAACATAAATCGACTGCGGACGGAAGATGACGTTGTCTTGCTGCTGTTCAATCGTATGGGCTGTCCAGCCGACGATTCGCGCGATGCTGAACGTAGGCGTAAATAATGCTGGCGGCATGTCAATCGAACGCATAATGGCTGCGGCGTAAAATTCTACGTTGGTGTACAAGGCGCGTCCGGGTTTTTGTTCGTTAAGCAGTTGAATAATCCGTTTTTCGGCAACCACTGCAAGATCCAGCCAAGGATCGCTGCCTTGCAGCTCCAGGCATTTCCCGCGCAAAAGAATGGATCGCGGATCTTCGGTTCGGTAGATGCGGTGGCCAAAGCCCATGATTTTTTCTCCCGCTTCCAGCTTGCTGCTGATCACCGAATCGATATCATCAGCTGTACTGATTTCGTTCAGCAAGGTGATGACTCCGGAAGGCGCGCCTCCGTGCAGCGGCCCCTTCATTGTGCCGAGTGCGGAAGTGACGGCAGCCACTATATCCGATTCAGTGGAAACGGTGACTCGTGCAGCGAAAGTCGAAGCGTTCATGCCATGCTCCATGGTCAGCTTCAAGTATGTTTCAAGTGCTTCGATTTGCGCGGAGCTTGGCTCTTCACCGTTAAGCATCCACAAATAATTGGCGACGTGGCCAAATCCGTCGTTCGGATGAATTATCTCATATCCGTTCTGAAGACGGTAAAGCATGGCGGTCATGACGGACAACGCAGAAGTGAGGGCAATTGCCTGCTCAGAAGGGGAAAGTGTAACATACTCACCATCATAATAGGCTGACATCAGAGTGCGCATATTATCCATAAGGGGAACATTAACCGGCAGCTCTTCAGCAACCTTTGCAACGTGCGCAGGAAGTGTCCGATACTTTATGAATTGCCGGTTTAGCTTATAAGCCTGTTCTTCTGTCGGAAATTCCCCGTGCCATAAGAAGTAAGCAGTTTCTTCAAAGCTTTTATCCTGGACCGCTTCTTCAACCAGGCTTCCCCGATAACGCAGTTCCCCTTTCTCACCATCTACAGAAGCGATTTTCGTCTGAACGGCTACTACATCTTTCAACCCTTTTTGGAACATGTAAATTCCTCCTTTTCTGAAAGTTTACCCCGGCATATTGATTATGAAAATTAATGATTTATAATTAAATCAATTCAAAATATTAATCAGCAAGGGAGTGATCGCCATCGACTTGGCTTGGTTAAAGACGTTTACCGATGCTGCAGAGACATTGAATTTCCGAAAGACTTCCGAGAGGCTGCTGATGTCACAGCCAAGTGTTACTGTGCACATCCGCCTGTTGGAAGAAAGCCTGGGCGTGGTTTTATTCCAGCGGCAGAAGAACAGGGTATCGCTGACGGAGGAAGGCAAGTTGTTCAAAGGGGAAGCGGACAGGCTGCTGCGGCAGCTGGAGCAAAGTGTGGAAAAGGTCCATTCGTTTGCGCAGGGATACCGCAAGAAGTGGGTGCTGGCGATTTCGCCTTTGATGGCGGAGACAGTGCTGCCTTATCTGTTGAAGTCGTTTACGAAACGGCATCCCGATTTGGAATTGGTAATCCAGGTGGAGGAATCGGAAAAGATAGAGGCGCTGGTGGAGAGCGGGGCAGTGAACGCAGGAATTTCCGCCATTCAGCCGGTGAGCCGTGTGCTGCACAGTGAAGTGGTCTATAAAGACGAACTCGTTTTTGTGGTTCCGCGGGATGCTTACGATGATGAGTCGGGACCGGTCATCTCCGATGAAGCGATGTTGCGGTCCCACTATCTTTTCACACATCATCATCCGGTATTCTGGGACGAGCTGTTAGTGAAATTAAATTTGAAAGCACCTGGATTGCGGACAATGACCGTGACGCAGGCGCATATTGCCAAGCGTTTTATACAGGAAGGATTGGGCGTATCATTTTTGCCGCGGTCGATGGTAAGGCGGGAACTGATCGAAGGCCGTCTGTTGGAAGCGCATTTTGACTTGTTTCCATTGCCTGAAGTCGCTACTTATTTTATTTGCAAAGAAAAGAATGAGCTGGAAAAGGAATTTTTGGAAAGAATACAGGCGGTTTATTTCAGTTAAGGGGGAAGTTGGATGATCATCGAACAGCCAGGCGTGAGATTGCGGTTATTGAAGCGGGAGGATTTTGAAACATTATGGGAACTGTACACACCGGATATTTTCGAACATATGCTGATAAAAGTGGAGACGTTCGAGCAGTTAGTTGAGTGGCTGGAAGCCGGATTGAACGGTTCGAATGTGCTGGTATTTGCTGTAGAACAACCGGACACCGGAAAAGTAGTCGGCACGACCCGGATTTACGGAATCGATGAAGCGAATAAAAGCTGTGAAATCGGTTCGACGTTTTATGCGGAAGAAATGCATGGCAGCGGATTGAACAGCCGCGTGAAATACGCGCTGCTGGCTTATTGTTTTGAAGAGCGGGAGATGATACGGGTCCAGTTTAAAACGGACAGTGAAAATGTCCGTTCGCAGAAAGCGCTTGAAGCCATAGGGGCAGTAAAGGAAGGGACGATGCGCAATGAACGCATCCGTTCGACCGGCCTGCCAAGAGATGCCGTCGTCTATTCAATCATTGATGAGGAATGGCCCGCAGTTAAAGAATTGCTGAAAAAACGAATGAATAAAAATACGTAATCTTGTGTGGTTGAGCCATGTTGTTGTTAGCGGTTACAATGGGTTTAACAACTCAAGGGGGTATAAAAACATGAATAAATTAAATGTATCAATTATTGGAGTTCCAATGGATCATGGACAGAATCGCCGCGGCGTTGATATGGGACCGAGTGCAATCCGTTATGCGGGTGTGGTTGAGCGCATCGAAAACCTGGGGCATACCGTCAAGGATGAAGGGGACATCCAAGTCGGCCATGCGGATGGGCAAGTCGATACAGACACAAACCTCCGCAATATGGAAGTCATCACTGAAGCGATGGAAGCGCTTGGTGAAAAAGTCCAGGCAGTTACGGAAACAGGAAACTTCCCGCTGGTACTCGGCGGTGACCATAGTATCGCCATCGGAACACTTGCAGGCATCTCGCCGAACCACGAAAATTTAGGTGTGATCTGGTATGATGCCCACGCAGATATGAACACGAGTGAAACATCGCCGTCAGGCAATATCCACGGTATGCCGCTTGCTGCAAGCTTTGGCCACGGCCACGAGAAGTTGACGCAGATTCGCGGCTTTTCACCGAAAGTGAAGCCGGAGAACATCGTTATCATCGGTGCACGTTCGGTAGACCCGGGCGAACGCGAATTAATCCGTGAGCGCGGCATCAAAGTTTACAGCATGCATGAAATCGATAAGATGGGCATGGATTTTGTTATCGAAGATTCAATCCGTTACTTAAAAGAAGAGCGCAAGACAGACGGTGTCCACTTATCACTGGATCTTGATGGCATCGATCCATTATACACACCAGGTGTCGGAACTCCGGTCCCAGGCGGCATCAGCTACCGGGAAAGCCATTTGGCGATGGAGATGCTGCATGATGCAGGCATCATCACATCCGCTGAATTCGTGGAAGTGAACCCGATTCTGGATGAAAAAAATAGAACAGCAGACGTTGCAGTGGCTTTGATCGGTTCATTGCTTGGCGAAAAACTACTTTAAAACAGGCGAAAGCCTGTTTTTTTATTTTTATGGAAAGTAATTATATGAAATAAGGAACAAACCCTTTAGTTATTTCGTATGAAATTTAGATGGATTTATTTGGGTAATCTTTGATACCATATAAAAGAGAAAATAAATGAAACCTTTCTATAAATGATACGTATATAAAACATAGCCGCATAGGCGGAGGGAAATGAGATCATGGATGCGTTAGTGAACAAGAGAATAGCAAAAGTCATTAAAGGCGACCAGGACGCATTCGCAGAGATTGTAGAATTGTATCAGCACCAGCTGTATCAAATTTGCTATCGTATGCTCGGCAATAAACACGAAGCCGAAGATATAGCTCAGGAAGCTTTCATGCGTGCTTACGTCAATATTCATACATTCGATCAGAAAAGGAAATTCTCCACGTGGCTTTACCGCATAGCTACAAATTTGTGCATCGACCGGATCAGAAAGAAAAAACCGGATTATCACCTGGATGCAGAAGTGCGTGGGGCAGAAGGCTTGAATATGTACTCGAGCATCGCCAACGACGACGAACTTCCCGAAGATGAATTGGTGAAGATGGAAGTCCAGGAGCGGGTACAATATGAGATTAGCCGCTTGCCAGATAAGTACCGGGCAGCTATTGTATTAAAGTATATTGAAGAATTGCCGCTGGCTGAAATCAGCGAAATTCTGGATTTGCCGCTTGGGACTGTGAAAACACGTATACACCGCGGGCGCGAAGCCTTGCGGAAGCAATTAAGCAATTTGTAGGAGGCGAGCAGGATGAAGACGTGTCCGGATTACATCGTCCAGTATATGAACGATTATTTAGACGGTGACCTTGAACCATCCAAAGAACGGGTGTTGAAAGAAAATCTGGCGACCTGCCAAGATTGTCAGAAGATCTACCATGAATTGAACAAAACGATTGCATTCGTCCAGAGTGCATCCCATATAGAAGCGCCAAAAGGCTTTGTCGAAGCTACGATGAGCAAACTGCCGAAGCAGAAACAGCGTTCAGGCGCGCAGCGCTGGTTCAAGCAGCATCCGCTTTTGACGGCTGCAGCAATTTTCTTCGTATTGATGAGTGCGACATTATTCTCGGACTTTAATAATGATCAGCAATTCTCCTTTACAAAGCAGCCGAATGTGGTGGTGGAAGGCAATACTGTCATTGTGCCGGAAGGTGAAGTGGTGACGGGCGATATCACGGTAAGGAACGGCGATCTGCGGGTTGACGGGGAACTTCATGGTGATGTCACCGTCGTAAATGGGCAATATATGGCCTCCAGTGGGGTAATCACCGGCGAAGTGGAAGAAATCGACCAGATTTTCGACTGGTTATGGTATACCATTAAAAATGGCTTTAAAGACGCGGCTTCCATTTTTAATAATGAAGACGCAATGACCGGCGAATAAATCCGTCCCTTTGGGGGCGGATTTTTTGCGTTCAGACTCCAGCAGGTCTGTGTTATGCCTTTCAGTGCCGCATGGCTTTTCTATAAAGCATGACCAGAATGTTTTATGATATACTTATTCCATGCAGATGTAGAAAAGCGAGGGTTGCAGATGCCGTTTTTGGATAATATTACAAACCTAACACCACTCGAACTCATAATCAATATAGCTGATATTTTATTAGTTTGGTTCGTTTTATATAAATTGATCACGATCATTAAAGGGACGAAAGCCGTTCAATTATTGAAAGGGATTTTCGTCATCATCATCGCCCAATTGATCACGCAGGCATTGAATTTGCAAACGCTTGGCTGGATTATGCAGGAAGTGCTCAATTGGGGTTTCCTGGCGATCATCATCATCTTCCAGCCGGAACTCAGACGGGCGCTCGAACAGCTGGGGCGCGGAAAACTGTTTTCCAGCAGCACGCTGAACGAGGAATCAGAACGCAACCGGCTGATCGAAGCAATGACAAAATCCGTCAGTTACATGGCGAAAAGGCGTATTGGCGCATTGGTATCCATTGAACGTGAAACCGGATTGAGTGAGTATATTGAAACCGGAATACCTTTGAACTCAGACATTACGTCAGAGTTGATGATAAACCTCTTTATCCCCAATACACCTCTTCACGATGGAGCCGTGATCGTCCAGAAGAACAAAGTGGCGGCGGCAGCGTGCTATCTTCCTTTATCGGAAAGTCCGTTCATTTCCAAAGAACTTGGAACCCGCCACCGCGCGGCACTTGGAATCAGTGAAGTGACAGATGCCATCACCATCGTCGTTTCGGAAGAGACGGGCGCCATCAGCCTGACGGCGAATGGCGATTTGCACCGTAACTTGTCTTTGGAGGATTTTGAAGTGAAACTGCGCCGCATCTGGTTCGGCGAAGAACAGCAGAACGAAACTTCTTCCTGGTGGAACTGGAGGGGAAAAAAGAATGGATAAAATGATGGATAACCCCTGGTTTTTGAGGATTACCGCATTATTGCTAGCCTTTCTTATGTTCTTTTCCGTAAAAGCGGAAGAAGAAAACAATAATTCAGCGGCCAGCAATACGATGACTGAAATTATCGAAGATGTACCGCTCGAAGTGTATTACGACGATACAAGCCTGATGGTCAGCGGTGTGCCGGCGACTGTGGATGTCCAGATTACAGGACCCACCCGAGAGGTTCAAACAACGCAGCAAATCAAAGATTTTACGGTCTTTGTAGACTTGCGGAACCTGCCGCTCGGAGAACATCGCATCCGTGTGCAAACAGAAAATATCTCTCAAGAATTAGGCGTCAGGATCGATCCGACTTTCCTGGATGTTCTGATCGAGGAACGGGTCACGCAGGAATTTAAAATCGATGCCGAACTGAATGAACGGCTGATTGCGGAAAACTATGTACTGAAAAGTATAACGGCTGATCCCAATACGGTTACAGTCAGCGGACCGAAAAGTGTCATTGATTCCATCAGTTTTGTAAAAGCGACAGTAACGGAAGAGCCGGGCTTGGATTCGTCCGTGACGAGGGAAGCGAGAGTCCGTGTACTTGCGAATGACCTGACGAAACTGGACAATGTAACAATCGAACCGGAAGTGGTGGAGGTCGAAGCTGTCATTGAAGAATACAGCCGGGAAGTTCCGATATCACTGACCCAGACGGGAACGGCGCGTGAAGGGATCACCGTAGATGAAATTGAGACGGATGTCGATACCGTCAAAATTTCAGGGCCGCGGAATATCGTTGACACAATCGAAGAATACGAAGTGGAAGTGAATATCAGCGGCGTAACCCTGACTGATACGGCGATTGAAGTGGATCTCGCGGCTCCTGAAGGAACGAGCGCTGTAGAGCCGGGAAGCATCATCGTAGACGCCGAAATCAGTGTGGACGAAACCGTGTTGATGCCGGAAGACATCAATTTCAACAGTGCGAATCCGGATGAGGCACTTCATCAGCAAATCTTCGAGAACCTTCCACTGGAAATCAGAGGGCTGGACGATGGCAATAAAGCCGATTTTCTCGATCCCGAAGACGGTCTGGTCTCGTTGATAGCGTATGGAACGGAAGAATTGCTGGATAGTTTGAAGTTGGAAGATTTTGTGGTATATGTAGATGCAGCGGAAAAAAAGGGACAGCATAAACTGGAAGTTGGGGCAGAAGGATTGAAGAAAGCGAAATGGCTGACTTTTCCTTCTACTGCAACCATCCATATACAATAGGAATTATTATCCGATATTGAATTGGATTTAAGGAGAGAATATAAGCATGGGAAAATATTTTGGAACAGATGGAGTTCGCGGCGTAGCGAATAGCGAACTGACACCGGAATTAGCATTTAAATTGGGCCGCTTCGGCGGATATGTATTGACGAAAAGCTCGAAGGATAAACCGAAAGTTCTGATTGGGCGCGATACCCGTATTTCAGGAGAAATGCTGGAAGGCGCTTTGGCCGCAGGATTATTGAGTGTCGGAGCGGAAGTGATGCGTCTTGGCGTCATCAGTACACCAGGTGTTTCTTACCTGACACGCGTGATGAGCGCGGAAGCGGGCGTCATGATCTCAGCTTCGCATAACCCGGTTGAAGACAATGGCATCAAATTCTTCGGTTCGGACGGCTATAAGCTTTCCGATGACCAGGAAGCTGAAATCGAAGCATTGCTGGATATGGAAGAAGATACGCTGCCGCGTCCTACGGGCGGTGACCTGGGCGCCATTACGAGTTATTTTGAAGGCGGCCAGAAATACATCCAGTATCTGAAACAGACGGTAGATGAAGAGTTCGACGGCATCCATGTCGCGCTTGATTGTGCACACGGTGCCACTTCAACATTGGCGACGCATGTATTCGCCGACCTTGATGCGGATATCAGTTCGATGGGCGCTTCACCAAACGGCTTGAACATCAACGATCAGGTCGGTTCCACTCATCCGCAGAAGCTGGCTGAACTGGTTATTGAGAAAAACGCTGACATCGGGCTTGCTTTCGACGGCGACGGCGACCGTTTAATCGCGGTGGACGAAAAAGGCCGCATTGTCGATGGCGACCAGATCATGTATATCTGCGGTAAATATTTGAAATCTGAAGGCCGCTTGAATAAAGACACAGTGGTGTCCACAGTAATGAGCAATATGGGCTTCTATAAAGCAGTGGAAGCAAACGGCATGACCAGCGTGAAAACAGCAGTAGGCGACCGTTATGTAGTCGAAGAAATGCGCAAAAACGGCTATAATCTTGGCGGCGAACAGTCAGGCCATATCATTTTCCTTGATTACAATACAACAGGCGACGGATTGTTGACGGGCCTTCAATTGGTGAACATCATGAAAGTCACTGGCAAGAAATTGTCCGAGCTTGCAGGTGAAATGACAATTTTCCCGCAGAAACTCGTCAATATCCGTGTAACGGATAAACACGCAGTAACGGATAACGCAAAAGTGGCCGCTGAAATCGAAGAAGTTGAAACGGAAATGAACGGCAATGGCCGTGTGCTTGTGCGCCCTTCCGGTACTGAACCGTTGGTGCGCGTCATGGTGGAAGCAGCTTCAGAAGAAGATTGCGAACGCTATGTCGAGCGGATTGCAGAAGTGGTCCGTGCTGAAATGGGTATGAAATAATAAGAAAAGCGACAGCGCCCGTTAAGCTCTGAAAGGCATAAGACAGAACAGCGAAGACAGGTGGATTGCTACTGCAAGAGGGCAGTTTAAAACAATGCTCCTGCATCGCTTCGCTGCTTCGTCGCAAAGACTTAGCCTCGCAAGCGTCGGCTAATGTCTTCGCAGCTGGGCTGGCTTATGACCCGAAGAGCTGGGCCGCTGAAGTCTGGACAAAACTTCGCTCTTTCAAAGCCGTTAGAAACTTTAAAATATCATCCTTTCTTATCCATTGATAATCTAGACCGTTCCGAAGCTGAAATGCTTCCGGAACGGTTTTTTTATAGGGCTGCATTAATAAATAAATTAACAAAAGCATAAATATTTTCGTCGGCAAGCAAAGGTGAAAATCGAATTTTATCCTTTATTCGATATAAATACACCTTTGTCTAAGGACTTAGGGACGATTGACTAAGGGAATTGGAAAAGGTATGATATAGTAGCCTGTTTAGGGCCGCCAAAAAAGGGGGATAGTAGTAAAGCGTAAAAAGGAAACTAGTTGAAGCGCCTGTACTGGGGAAATCGGACGGACAAGTCATTTCCCAGTAGACGAGGAGGAGGAGTATCGAGATTTCGGCGGATACCTCCCGGCCGTGAAGCCCGGTCGTTATGTCCATCTTCAAAGCAGTTGAGTGATCAGCTGTACAACAGGATGGATGGGTTCAAGCATGCGTGCGCGCAAAATGGCGAACGCTCTTTTTGATATTGAAAAAATTGGAGGAACTATAATTATGTGTGGAATTGTTGGGTATATCGGAGAAAAAGATTCAAAAGAGATCCTATTGAAAGGCCTTGAGCGCTTGGAATACCGCGGCTACGATTCAGCGGGTATTGCTGTGCGCAACGGCGATGGCATTACAGTATTCAAGGAAAAAGGCCGCATTGCGGATCTTCGCGGAGCTGTGAACGGCGACGTGACAGGAAATACGGGAATCGGGCACACACGCTGGGCAACGCACGGCAAGCCGAGCCAGGTAAACGCTCACCCGCATCAGAACACGTCAGACCGTTTCACGATTGTGCATAACGGCGTAATCGAAAACTATCACCACCTGCAGCGCGATTATTTGGCTGATGTGGAAATGGAATCCGATACGGACACGGAAATCATCGTTCAATTGATCGGTAAATTTGTTGAAGGCGAAGGCATGACGACGCAGGATGCGTTCAGCAAAGCTTTGAAATTGATGAAAGGTTCGTATGCAATCGCCTTGCTTGACGCTGAAGAAGCACAGACGATTTTCGTCGCGAAAAACAAGAGCCCATTGCTTGTCGGCCTTGGAGAAGATTTCAACGTTGTAGCGTCTGATGCTATGGCAATGCTGCAAGTGACAGATCAATTCGTTGAATTGATGGACAAGGAAATCGTGATCGTCCGCAAAAACAGCGTGGAGATCCTGACGCTTGAAGGCGAAAAAGTGGAACGCGAACCGTTCACTGCTGAAATCGACATGAGCGATATCGATAAGGGCACATACCCTCATTATATGCTGAAAGAAATCGATGAGCAGCCGGCAGTGATGCGCAAAATCATCCAGGCTTACCAAGGCGAGGACGAGAAATTGACGATCCAGCCTGAAATCCTTGATGCTTTGCAGGAAGCTGACCGCCTGTACATCATCGCAGCGGGTACAAGCTATCACGCTGGGCTGATCGGCAAAGAGTATTTGGAGAAAATGGCGGGCATTCCAGTGGAAGTGCATGTAGCGAGTGAATTCGGTTATAACATGCCGCTTCTTTCCGAAAAACCGTTATTCATCTTCATTTCACAGTCGGGTGAAACAGCTGACAGCCGCCAGGTATTGGTGCGCATCAAAGAACTTGGCCACCCGTCACTCACAATTACAAACGTTGCGGGATCGACTTTGTCACGCGAAGCTGACCACACGTTATTACTGTATGCAGGACCTGAAATCGCTGTAGCGTCTACTAAAGCTTACACAGCACAATTGGCAGTATTGGCAATTTTGGCAGCCGTAACTGCAGAAGCACGCGGACGCGATCTTGGTTTCGATCTTGTACAGGAAATGGGTATTGTGGCAAACGCCATCCAGGCACAAGTCGATATGAAGGAAGAAATCGAGAAATTAGCGCATGATTTCCTTTCGACGACACGCAATTGCTTCTTTATCGGCCGTCTGATGGACTATTTCGTTGGTCTTGAAGGCGCGTTGAAGCTGAAAGAGATTTCCTATATCCAGGCGGAAGGCTTTGCCGGCGGTGAATTGAAGCACGGTACGATCGCTTTGATCGAAGAAGGCACGCCTGTCATCGCGCTTGCGACACAGGAATCCGTAAACTTGAACATCCGCGGCAACGTAAAAGAAGTGGCAGCACGCGGCGCGAACACAATGATCATTTCAATGGAAGGCTTGAACGAAGACGGCGACAGCCATGTCCTTCCGACAGTGCATGAACTGCTGACTCCGCTTGTATCGGTTATTCCGCTGCAGCTGATCAGCTATTATGCAGCACTTCACAGAGACTGTGACGTCGATAAGCCGCGTAACCTGGCGAAATCCGTTACGGTTGAATAAAGAATAATAGAGCAGAGCCGGATCCTTGGGGTCCGGCTTTTTTGTGCTATCAGATTTAAAGACACGCAAAAAAACAGACCAGGAATTACATCCCGGTCTGTTTCGTGTATTGATTTTATTACATTCTGCCGTAGCCAGTGAAGTGGTCTCCCCAGTATGGGCCGAAGATGTCGACGACTTCTACTCCGCCGTTATTGGCAGCGACCATTTTGCCGTTGCCGATATAGATTCCGATGTGGGAAATTCCTGCTTTATACGTGCCAGAGAAGAATACCAAGTCCCCTTGTTGTGGAGAGCTTACTTTCGTCGCCATGTTATAGTAACCGGCTGCGCTTGTGCGGGCTACGTTGTGGCCAGCTTTGTTAAGTGTATAGGCGATAAATCCGCTGCAGTCGAATCCTGCTGGTGTTGAGCCGCCCCATACGTATGGAACTCCGATATATTGCTGTGCAATGGATGCAACTGAAGAAGTGGGGTTGCTCACTTGTGAAACTTGTGGCGCTGTCGTGCTGCTTGATGCTGCAGAAGAACCTGCGCTAGTCTGGAATGTTTGGCCAGGATAAATCATATGGCCTGAAATACCGTTGATGCTTTGCAGGCTAGAAACCGTAGTTCCATAATCCTGTGCAATTTGCCAAAGTGTATCTCCGGATTTTACTTGGTGTGTAGCTGCGCTAGTAGGTGCAGCAATAGCAGCTGAAAGGGCAATAGTGGCAGTGAAAGATAGTAATGCTTTTTTTGTTTTTTTCATGTTTTTATTTCTCCTTAAATGTCTGGAATTCACTGGATTCATATCGTTGAATAGTGATTCTCGTATTTTATTTATTAAACCAAAATGTCTAAGGGGTTATTAATAATCTGATGCTTCTTGTCACTTATCTTTGAAGCCTTGATTAGTGTAGCATGCGGTTTTCCCGAATTAAACCCTTGTAATGGTTTTGTGAACGCATTTAAATATTTTGATATATTTTTGATATATTATATCTTTGTATAATAATAAACAGATAATTCATAAAAACAATCTCCTGACGTTAGTCTGAAGGGTTTTTAGAAAGTGGAAAGTAGAAAATATGCAGGTATTCTTTTTTAATCACCCCCATAAAATTACATTATATGGTTTGAATATTTCACTGGTGAAATAAAAATTTTCTCATTTACTCTATGAAATTTGGTGTGAAGCTGGAAAAAATAAGAGTTCAGGAATTGTAAAATTCAGTATTTTACTGGGCAGCAGGATGATATGATTAAGTAAAATAGGGGTTCTGATTGGCGAATCGTGTTGTTTTTATATGTTTTATTGAGCTTAGGAGCGATTGTGCTTTTCTATAGTACTGCCAAAGCTGAAAAAATTACGAAACAAAGATAAGGGGCAAGCGCATGGAAAATCAGGCATATGTGAATTGGGGCGGTCATATCATCAGCCTCAGTTGGGAACCATACAGAAAGATGAAATCGAATGATATTGTGACGAGTGTCCACGGTTACTGCTTTTTTGAAGGGAAAGTGGTGCTTGTCCATGTGGATGGCAGAGGCTTTAATGTTCCGGGCGGCCATATTGAATCGGGGGAAAGCCCTGAAGAAACGCTGCACCGCGAAGTATATGAAGAAGCTTATGTCAAAGGGGGTGTATCCTATATCGGAGCGATTTGTGTCGATCATACAGAAAACGTGAAGTTCGTGGAGAACGGAAAATATCCGCAGGTCGGTTACCAATTATTTTACCGAATGGACGTTACGGAATGTCTGCCATTTCTACGGGAGCATGAGACCCTGACACGTATTTGGGTGGAGCCGGAAGAAGTGCCGCATGTAATGGATGATCATGAAATTGCGTTATTGGTCTTGAAGGAAGCAATGAACAACAAGATGGAAAGCGGAGTGACTGTGGGAAATGAAAATTGAAACTGAACGATTGATTATCAGCCCTTGCACGGAAGATGTAATTCCGATGCTGAATGAACAACAATACGAAAACGGACCGCAGGTTGCAAATCACCTGAAGCAATTGGCGGAAGATCCCGCCGTCATTTATTGGGGACCGTGGCTGGCGATACTGAAAGCAGGCAACACGATCATCGGGGATCTGGGATTCAAAGGTGCGCCGGACGATAAGGGCGCAGTGGAAATCGGCTATGGTTTGCTTGAAGAATACCGGGGCAAAGGATATGCGACAGAAGCGGTAGAGGCCTTGGTCGACTGGGCATGGAAGCAGGATGGTATACATAAGATCAAAGCGGAAACGCTGGTGGATAACCAGGAATCGATCCGTGTATTAGAAAAAGTCGGGATGAAAAAAGTGGCTGAGAGTGAAGAGATGGTTTATTGGGAGATAACCGAGGGCGGGCAATAGCTGAGGGTATGAGAAGGTTTTCTTTATACTGAAAAAATAGATTTGTAAATTATTTTACAATTAATGGCTGAATTGCCTGTCTTAAGTACGAAAATTTCGTCAGGCGAAATATTGGAATATAGTATATGTTAAAATTAAAAGGCAAGTGTTTTTATTCCTTGGGGCGCCAGCGCCTTGATGGGAATGGAGCCACCTGCTTTTTTATATGTTTTAAAACTCCATACAGAAAGAAGAGGATAATATGAGATCTGAGATTACCGCAGATCAGGAAGTACATGACAGGCATTATAAACCAGAAGCAGAACCAACCAAAGATTATACGTTCGACCGGGTTCCACGGGAAGAACGGAACATGGGCTGGCTGAGCATCACGAATATTACGTTCGGCATTGCCACCGCCATTTTCTATTTCCAGATGGGCAGTGTCATGGCACTTCAGTTCGGAGCGGCGAATGCCATGATTTCGGCTGTCTATGCCATTATTGTCGCAGGCATCATCGGTTCGATCATTGTTTACCTATCCGCTAAATCAGGCATGAACGTCAATTTATTGTCCCGCGGAGGGTTCGGTTATATCGGCGCCTCACTCACCTCATTAATTTACGCATCGAATTTCATCATGTATTGTGCCTTCGAAGGCATGATCCTGGTATCCGCAATCCATGCATATTTCCCCGTCATCCCCTTATGGATATTGATTGTCGTCTTCGGCACATTGGTCATTCCGTTGAACTGGTTTGGCATCAAACAATTGGACAAACTTCAAAAATGGTCGCTGCCGCTGTTCGGCATCTTCCTGATCGCTGCAATCGTCGTCGCCTTCAACCGGACATCAGTATATGACGGGAATTTCTGGACGTATATGCCGGAAGGTGTACAGATCGGCGGTACCGCCTTATTGCTGTGCATCGGCATGCAGCACGGCATCATGGGGCTGACCGCATTAATCGCTTCTGACTACGCGCGCTTCCTGAAACCGAAAGACTTGAAAGTCGGGTCCGTCGCCATCGGCTTCATCCCGCAGATATTCTGCTTTGGCGTCATGGGCGGCCTTGGCATCTGGTTCGGTGTGACGTTAGGCGAATCAAACCCGGGTGTTTATATCGTGGTGCTGCTGGGCCTTGGCGGTGTGCTGTTTACGACACTGACGCAAGTGCGCATCAATATCACCAATATCTACAGCTCTTCGCTGTCCCTGTCGAGTTTTTTCGAGAACATGTTCCGCTTCACGCCGGGCCGGCGCTTCTGGGTAGTGGTTGCGGGCGTCGCTGCCATGGCATTGATGCTCGGCGGCATCATCGACCATCTCGATACCGCGATGACATTCCAGGGCGTCGCGCTTATGACGTGGGCTTCGATTCTGGTGACGGATGCACTGGTCGTGAAGAAATGGCTTAAGATCGGGCCTCGCTATTACGAATCCGAACAATCGAATTTGTATAAATGGAATCCGGTCGGCGTCATTTCGCTGCTGCTGCCGACGATTATCGGCACGATTGCGGCACTTGGCTACATGGGCACGTTCCTGCAAAGCACTGCTGCTTTTTTCGCCGCGTTGCTGGCGGCTGGTTTGACGGTGGTGTTGGCTGTACTGACGCAAGGCCGTTATTATCAGAAGGCTGAAGCAACAGAGATTCCGAAAGAAGATTATATTGCATGAAGAAATAAAAGAGACAGCTTCCGCTATTTTTGCGGGAGCTGTTTTTACATCGATAGAGGAAAATCGGCAGGCTGTAGAGAAAGAGAAAGAAAGCAAATCACTGCAAGGGGAGGGATTTAATTGGAACTGACGCATATTCGCTTATTGGTGGACAATTACAAGGAATGTTTTCTATTCTACCGAAATGTTCTGGGTTTCAATGTGGTGTGGGGAGATGAAGCTTCCAATTATGCCGACTTTGAATTTGCGGGAGTAAAATTGGGTTTGTTTGAAAGGAAGCAGATGGCCGACGCAATCGGTGCGGAATATCATTTGCTCCGGAAACGGTCAGACAAAGCCGCGCTTATTTTCAAAGTCGATGATGTGGAGGAAACGTACCGCGAACTCCAGAAGAAAGTCGACTTTATCACCGAGCCGACTGTGCAGGAAGACTGGGGCATCAAAGTGGCGCATTTCCGGGATCCTGCGGGGAACTTGCTTGAAATCTATGAAAGCTTGGAGTCGATGGGGGATTAAGCTGGATCCATGGGGTTCAGCTTTTTATTATCCGCGAAGGGTTAAGGTTAAAGGGCTTTCAGCCGATAATAATCAATAAATGACCGTCATTGGGGGAGTATTGTGGAACGCGTAGAGAATTTGGAATTGCAGGTTCAGGAATTATTGAAGCTGCTGGAAGCTGCAAAACAATTGAATTCGAATTTGGAGATAGAAGAAGTGTTCCAAAACATCCTGCTGCAGATGGTGACGATGGTCGGTGCTGAGGCAGGCACACTTTGGGTGCTGGACCAGGACGGAGAAGAGATCAAAGTCGTCGCGGCATACGGCGAATCCGCTGACAAGATCGTCAATATTCGCCTGAAGAAGGATGAAGGCATCGCCGGCAAAGTGATCATGAGCGGAGAACCGGTTTTGATCCGCAACGTCCAGGAACATCCCGATTGGTCTAATCGGGTGGATGAATCGAGCGGCTTTGTCACGAAGTCGATGATCACGGTGCCGCTGACGGTAAAAGGCAAGGTGCTGGGTTCGCTGCAGCTATTGAATAAAAAGCAGTGTGAGTTCTTTAATGAGGCGGATGTCTCCCTGGCAGTGGCGCTCGCAAGCCAGTCGGCGATGGCGCTTCACAACAGCCAGATGTACGATGAATTGCAGCAGATGTTTCTCAGCATGATCCGGACTCTGGCGAAAGTGCTCGATGCCCGGGATCCCTACACAGCGGGGCACTCGGAGCGGGTCGCCAATTACTCGGTATGGATTGCCGGTAAGCTGGGCATGGCAGCCGATAAGAAAAAGGAATTATATAAAGCGGCACTTTTGCATGACGTCGGGAAAATCGGCATACCGGATGATATCCTCCGCAAACCTGATCGGCTGACTAAAGAGGAATATGACTCGATCAAGCTGCATACTGTGATCGGTGCCGACATCCTGTCGAATATGGAGCCGAAAAGAGCGATGGCGGATGTCATCCAAACCGCCCGTTCCCATCACGAACGGATGGATGGCAGCGGTTATCCGGATGGCCTCAAAGGGAATGAAATCTCCTTATTCGCCCGCATTGTTGGCGTCGCGGATACATTCGACGCGATGACAACCGCGCGCTCTTATAGTAAAGGCATGCCTTACAGCGACGCAACTGAAGAGTTGATCCGCTGCAAAGACACACTTTTCGACAGTGCCATCGTCGATGCGTTTACAACGGTTCTTGCGGAAAGTGAATATGATTTGGCGAAATACGAAGCGGACCACAAAAAAGAGTACCGCTTATGAGCCAGTTTGACTTCCTGTTGATCGGGCATTTAATCGGTGATTTTTTATTGCAATCGTCATGGATGGCGAAAAATAAAGCGAGCAAGTGGCTGCCTTTATTGGCGCATGTCGCAGTCTATACGATTGTGGTGGGCATTTTCGGCGCTATGTCAGGCGGCTTGTCGCTCGCGGCGATTGCTTTGATCATCATCAGCCACATTATTTTGGACAGAAGGACATTCGTATCATTTTGGGTGCGCAATGTTCAGACGGCGAAAGGCCCCGAACAGGCCTGGCTGTGCATCATGACCGACCAGATTTTCCACATCATCATTTTAGCGATAGCCATCGCTATTTCGTAGGAGAGTGACAGATGAAGTACGCGACAAAAAGATACGTCTTGGAACGGGATTATCCATTCAGTAAAGAAAAGATCTGGGCATTGCTGGCCGATAATAACCGGTTGAACTTGTATATTGGCCTTTTTCCCGTCAAATTCAGCAACGTGAAAAAAGAGGGGGAAGGCGTTTTTTATCGCGAAGCCTTTGCGAAAGTCGGGGGGCTTGTCCCGCTTCGATGGCAGGAGTTCCCTTTTCAATGGGAAGAAAACAAGCGTTATGAAGTGGAAAGGCGTTATCTGAGTGGTCCGATCAAACATTTTGTCGGCGGAATCGAACTGCTGGATGCAGCTCCGAATTCAACTGACGTCACCAGAGTCCGTCTGACTGCCGAATTTGTTCCGCAGAATATTCTGGGCCTGGCCGCTATCCCGTTGACGGGATATAAGTCCATGCTCAACACGTTTGCTTATATTGAAGAGTTTATTGCGGGGAAATCAGGTGATCTCTTCGATCCGCCGCAGAAAAAGGAAAAGCATACAGTGGATTTTGCTGAACTTGACAGGCTTACAACTGTGCTCCGCAACTGGCCGGTAACACCCCGGAGCGTCGACTTGCTTCATGCATATATCGTGACCAAGAGTGATCATGACGCTGCACATATGGAACCGGTCCGGATTGCGGAAGCATGGGGAATGGAAACAGATGAAGTGCTTCGCTTGTTTTTGTATGCTGCCAAATCCGGTGTTTTAAACCTGAGCTGGAATATGATCTGTCCGAATTGCCGGGTTTCAAAATCTGAACAGAATTCATTGTCCGGATTGACCAGCCAATTCCACTGCGATTTATGCGGAATCAATTACGATGCCAGCTTCGACCAATTCGTCGAGCTCAATTTTTCAGTCCACTCCTCGATCCGGAAAGCATATGCTGAAGTATATTGTGTCGGCGGTCCCATGATTACGCCTCATGTGAAACTGCAGAAAGTCATTGCTAAAGGAGCGACAGTCCGGCTGCCGGTGCCTGGTGAAGAAAATTTACGGCTGCGGGTTTTGCAGGCGAACGATATGGCGGCAGTGGAGCGAAATGCGGAAGCGACCGGTCTTCCTCTAATATATACCGATGCGGGATGGTCAGAGCCAGTTGTTGCGGGCGCTTCTGAAATAACCGTCCAAAACGCCAGCAGCCATGATATCCTGGTTGCTTTGGAACAATCCGACTGGAGCAAGAACACGGTGACAGCGGCGCAAGTGACGGCGATGCAGGAATTCCGGGATCTATTTTCATCCGAGATGTTATCGCCGGACCAGCAGATCGGCATCGATCATGTGACGATCCTCTTCACCGATTTGCAGGGCTCGACGTCGCTCTATGAAACAGTGGGAGACGCTAACGCCTATGGACAGGTCAATAAGCATTTCGATTACCTGACAAAATCGATCGGCAAAAATAGGGGCAGTGTCGTGAAAACGATCGGCGACGCCGTGATGGCGGTATTCCATCTGCCGGAGGACGGCTTGCGGGCAGCTCTCGATATTCAACAGAACCTCGTTGAATTCAATAAAGGCAAAGAGGATCCGATCATCCTGAAAGTCGGCTTATACAGCGGACCGGCCATTGCCGTAACGTCCAATGACCGCCTCGATTATTTCGGACGCACCGTCAATTTGGCGGCTCGTATCCAAGGGCAGGGAACGGGTGGAGACATCATCATCAGCCGAAATTACCTGGACCAGCCAAAACTTCGCGCCATTGTGGAGCGGGGGGGCAATCAGGTGGAGACTTTTCCGGCGAAACTGAAAGGGATTGAAGAGCAGGTGGAGCTGGTGAGGGTTTGTGTGGGGGAAGCGGAATTTAAGGAAGTTCTTTCTGTTATATAGAATGAAAAAATGAATTATTTTTAACCCTTTCCGCTACAATTGGCAGAAAGGGTATTTTTATTGCCAAAAATGAAACGCAAATGCTTTGACCGTTGTCTAATAGATAGAAAAAGGGGGAGAGGGCTTGGAGAAGCTTGAGAAGGACCGGCTGCTGACGGAGGCGATGGATGAATACGGGCATTATCTGGTGCGGCTGGCGTATTCGTTCGTCAAAGAACGGACGAAGGCGGAAGACATCGTGCAGGACGTGTTTATCCGCTATTACATAAATCTCGAAGGATTCGAAGGGCGCTCGAGCGTCAAAACATTTCTGTACCGCATCACGGTGAATGAATGCCATAACCATTTCAGGAGCTGGGCGCACCGCAAAATTGAATTGAGGAATAAATTGAACCCGCTTTTGCCGAATAAGGGCTCAGCGGAAGAGACGGCGCTGGCGTCGGAGCGGAGTAACGAAATGGCAGAAGCGATTAGTAAGCTTCCGCTGAAATATCGTGAAGTGATCTGGCTCCATTATTATGCGGAGCTGTCGGTGAAGGAAATCAGCGAAGTATTGAAAGTCTCGGGCAACACGGTGAAAACACGGTTAGCCCGTGGGCGTCAGCAGGCCGGCGTCAAATTTACGGAGGAGGGGATTGACCATGCGTGAGGATCTGAAAGGGAAGTTGGACGAGTCGGTGCCGGAAGATGTGACGCTGTCGGATGCGAAAAAGCGGCAGATTTTGAATGCGGCGCAGTCGCAGTGCGAGACGCGCAAACCTTCGCGTGTACCGAAGTTGGTGCCGGCGCTTGTAGGTGTGGCGGTGATTGGGTTGTCAGTGATATTGGGCTACCCTTACGTAAGTGATTGGCAGGAGCATGGAGCTGTGGAGGAAAAGAATTTGGAAGAGCCCTTGCAAGTGGAGCCATTACAGGAAGAACCCTTACAGAAAGAACCCTTACGGAAAGTGGAATTGCCGGTGAATGACAATCCGCAATTGATTAACGCCGTTTTTTATAATGACAACGGGGTCTTCGTTTATCAGGAAGCTCAGAAAATTTTTTCTTATAATGTCGAGACCAAAGAAGAAGTGGTTTTGACTGAGGTCCCGGAAGGAACATGGATCAATGGGGTAACTGTTGAAGACGATTGGGTCGCCTGGACTGAAGTGCTTGAAGAGAATATGGATAGCTCTTCAGTATTGAATATATACAATTTAAACACTTCCGAACTGATTACTATTTCAGATTTGAATGCGCTGTCCCTTGTAATCGATGGAGACCAACTGAGCTTTCTTGATTTTGGAAGCGAAGGGCCAACCTATAAGCTTCTGGATCTGAAAACGATGGAAGAGACGGCCATATACCAATCAATAGAAGGTGCAGACAGTATGCAGGCGTTCAATGATGGAATAATTGTAATTCCGGATATTCGGGAAGAACAGAACGTTACAAAATTGACGGTTTTTGATGCAAATGAAAAAGAAATCATCAATGAATTTGAAGTACCTTCCAAAACAACGATGAACATTCAATTTGATGACAATAAAATTTATGCCTATCTGGCCGATGAAAACTTCGTTTCAACACTTGTATCGATTGAGTTGGAAACAGGTGAAATGACAGAGTTCGATTCTCCGGAATTCAGCGTGTTCTCAGTCCATGGCAAATACGTAGCGCTGAGTGTAGCGGAAGCAGGCACTGCGACAGTGAAGTTGTTTGAAATGGACGGTTCTTCGCTAGTAATGTTGCCGGCACTGGACAGCGTGGAGGAACGTCTTTGGAAACCGCGCTTTATGGGTGACGGAACTCTTGTGGTGAATAGCGGAGAGGAAGATATAGGCCTGTATTTGCTGGATACCACTGCAATTGATTAATATATTCTTTATGGTCAAAGAGATGCTCTTGGGATATGCTTTTCCTGAGAGTATTTTTATTTTGATCGATTTCCTAAACAAATGGAGGCTATACCAATGAACGAACTACCAAACTGCCCGCAATGCAATTCCGAATACGTCTATGAAGACGGCAGCCAGCTGGTATGCCCGGAATGTGCGCATTCCAGCGACTTGCAGCTTTATAAAATGGCGGGAACCGAACTGGAAAAATTGTCGGCTTTCTCGGAAAACGAAGAACAGCTCGTTCAACCACGTTAGACAAATGAAGGAACCTTAGTATTCAATGGTGAAGCAGAAGATCGGGCAATGTATATCCTGGACGTCACAAAAAAAAAGTTTAAAACTTATAATCGTGTCAAAGCATCCCTTGCTGTTAAAGGGATGTTTTTATTTTTGGATAAAATTTTCTGCAAAATAGATTGACAACCCGAAAAAGTATTTGATACTGTGTATATGAGTATAAACAGCATAACAGTTAAAAGGAGTGTTTATAAATGAATGACTGGAAAGAGGCTTACCGGCTGGCGGCATTTGAATTGAAAGCTTCCATGAAAAGCTTTTTGCTGATCCTGGCCTTCTATACCGCCATGAGTTTGATCATTATGATGTCATTTGATATTTATCTCAAAGGCGATTTTCGCTATTTTGATCTGCTGTACCTGCTGATTTTCTTTCTGTTTCCGACCTGGATGAAAAACAAGGAATTTCAGATGCAAAAGTTAAGCGGCGATTTATGGACAGTGCCGTCGGTCGTCATGCTGCAGCAGCTGCCGATTTCAAAAGAAGCCATTATCAAGAGCCGTTTTATCATCCATGCGGTGTGTTCGTTTCCGTTACAGCTCGTCCTGCTCATCGCGATGCCGATCATGTCAGAAGAATTCAGGAACTACATGACGCCGGTCACTTATCCTGTTTTCGTCCTGATTTGGCTGTCGCTGGCAATTGCAATCGGTTTTATCATGGCTGCCAGTGAAGCGGGAGGCAATTTCAAGAAAAAAGCCATCGTTATGTCATTCATCTATGTGCTGGGGGGAACAGCTGCAGTTTTCTTCCTTGTTGCAGTAATCGCGAATGACGGGTTTATTCTCTTGACGATGCAGCTGGCCGCCGACTGGCCTTTCCTGTCGGGCATAATTGCGATTGTCCTGGGCATCGCCGGCTGGAAATACTGGCAATGGGATATGAAAAAAATGATGAAGAAGACGGATTATCTGTGAGAGGGGGGCTTGAGTTTGCTGCCGATACGCTTATCCAAGGATTCTCGTGAACCCATTTACCATCAAATCGAAAAACAATTGAAGGCGCTGATTGCCGGCGGACATTTACCTGCCGGCACGCCGCTTCCATCGATCCGCGCGCTGTCGAAAGACCTGGAAATCAGCGTCATCACCATCCGCCGCGCCTATCAGGAACTGGAATCCCAAGGGTTTATTGAAACACTTCACGGCAAAGGGACCTTTGTCAAAGAAGTGCAAAACGCGATGAAACAGGAAACGATGACAGCTTCCGTCCGGGCTGAGTTCGAGCGCGCCATCCAAAATGCGATGGATTATGACTATACCGTGGATGAAATCAAAGAAGTTTTTGCAGAGACACTGAACAGACTCGGGAAAGGGGAATGACAAATGCCTTCATGGATTGAGATAAAAGATATCAGTAAAAAGATTGATGACTTTCAGCTCGGGCCTGTCAGCCTGTCGATCGAGCCCGGCACCATTACGGCACTGGTCGGCAATAACGGTTCCGGAAAGAGCACGCTGCTGAAAATCATAATGAATATGGCGAACGCGGACAGCGGAGAAATCCGGGTTTTGGGCAAGCCGGTTACCGGGCAGGATGAAAGCTGGAAACGCCATGTCACTTTCCAGCCGCAAAACGCGATCGGCTGGAACGCCTATACCGGAGAAGACTTGAAAAGACTGATCGCGCCGCTGTATTCAAAATGGGATGACAGGCTGTTCGGACGCATGATCAAGCTATTCGAAATTCCGCTGAACCAGCGTTTCGGCAAAATGTCCCCAGGCATGCAGCAAAAACTGAGCTTGTCGCTAGCGCTGCCGCGCAGCACCGACATCCTGATACTGGATGAACCGACGGCATCACTTGATATCCCGTCGAAGAACCTGTTCACCGAGCTGTTGGTCGAGTGGATGGAACAAGAAGACCGTGCCATCATCATCACGACCCACCAAGCGGATGATCTCCGGAAACTCGCAGACTACCTGTTCCTGATGCGGAACGGGCAAGCGGCCGGTCATTACGAGAAAGACGAGCTGGCAACAAGCTATCGCCGTTACTGGCTGAGCGCGATGCCGGCGGAGATGCTGCCTGGAGAACTCTCACGTTCCGGCAACGAATTGATATCGGCCGACTCTGACGCTACGGAACAGTATTTATTGGACCAAGGCATTGAAACTATTGACGATAAATCATTGGAACTGGAAGAAATCATCAGCCTGCTGCTGAAATAGGATACGGGAAAGGATGAGGAGAATGGAAACGATGCTGACTGTCGAAGGTCTGGGAAAATCGTTCAAAGACAAACAGATCATCTCGAATATTTCCTTCGAAGTGAAAAAAGGGGAAATCATGGCGCTGCTCGGGCCGAACGGAGCGGGGAAATCGACGACGATCCGCAATATCATGGGCATCATGTATCCCGATGAAGGATCGATCACATTCCACAACAGTAAAGGGAAAGGGATCCCGCGGAATAAAATCGGCTACCTGCCGGAAGAGCGGGGGCTCTACAAGAACGTCAAAGTCATGGACATCTTATTGTATCTGGCGGAATTGAAAGATTATCCGCTCGACCGCGCCAAACAGCGCGCGCTCGATTATTTGAAGAAGTTCGGCCTTGAAGGAAAAGATAAAGTCTCTGTTGAAGAACTGTCAAAAGGGATGGGGCAGAAAGTGCAGTTCATCGCAGCCATTATTCATGAGCCGGAACTGCTGATCCTGGATGAGCCGTTTTCAGGGCTCGATCCGGTGAGCCAGGAACTGTTCAAAGAAGAAATCCGTTCACTGGCAGCAAACGGCACAGCGATCCTATTGTCATCCCACCAGATGAATCTCGTCGAAGAAATGGCGGACCGCTTGTTCCTGATCCACCGCGGCACGCGCGTCATCTACGGACCGCTCAGCGACGTGAAGAAAGAATACGCCAATTTCAAATGCACGATCAACGGGACCAACAGCTTGGCGCTGCTCGAAAGCCTGCCGGAAGTCGAGCGGGTCCAGCAGAACGGTGAATTGGCTGTGCTGTATTTGTCCAAACACATCCAGCCTGCTGTCTGGCTGAAAAACCTTCCAGCCGAACTGGACATCCAGGAATTGTCGATCGACCGGATTTCGCTTCATGAAATCTTCATCGATATCGCCACGGATAAAAATCTCTTGAAGGAAGCGGGTGAGCTGCATGCGTAACACGATGAAAGTCGCCAGATGGGAAATCAAACGGAACCTCAAAAACAAATCGTTCATTATCGGCATGTTCCTGACGCCGATCATCTTCCTGGCGTTCCTGTTGCTGCCGGATTTATTCAGCTCAGACGAGGAAGCGGCAATAACGAAAGTCTATGTCAACGAAGGGCTTGGCGTCTACGAACAATTGGAAGCGGCCGCAGCCAATACCGAATGGCAGATGGAACAGACGGACGTGACGGAACAAGAGGCGGAAGCGGCGCTTGGCACCGAAGAAGATGCCGCCTATGTCTTCATCGATGAAGAATCGGTCGAAACCGGCCAAGTCACGGTCTATACAAATGAAGAAACAAGCTCCGCTTTCATGGACGAAGTGCAGATTCTCGGCGGTCCATTGCAGATGCTGCAGATTGAACAGCTTGGTCTGACGCCGGAGGAAGCAGGCATTGTCGCGCAAGGAATCGTCTTTGAAGACGCGGCTGTAGCATCGGACGACGAAGGCCTGTTCAGCGAAAGCATGCTGGAACGTGTAATTCCAGGTGCGTTCGCCGCAGTCGTGATGCTGTCCATCGTCTTCACGGGGATGGCGATCTTCCAAAGCGCATCCCAGGAGAAAAAAGATAAGATCGCCGAAATCATCCTGTCATCGCTGACACCGGCGGACTTGATGCAAGGCAAGATCATCGGCTATTTCGTCCTCGGACTCGTGCAAGTCGTCGTCTTTATCGTCATCGCGCTGCCGGTGCTCATCTGGAAAATCGACTTTCCGGTCATCGAGTATCTGCTTGTGCCGGAGCTATTGGTGCTATTGCTCATTGCGATTCTCGGCTACTTGCTGTACGCGGCGCTGTTTGTCGGAATCGGCGCAACGATGGCCGACATGTCGACGGCCGGAAACTTCCAGGGCTTCGTCATGATGCTGCCGTTCAGCCCATTCCTGTTCATCGGTCCCGTATTCAGCGACCCGAGCGGATTCTTTGCCCAACTCGGCAGCTATATCCCGTTTACGTCGCCGGGCGTCCTGATCCTGCGCCTGTCGCTGCTTGAGGAATGGCCGTGGGTGGAAATCATCATCGCCATCGCCGTTCTCATCGTCAGCGTCTGGATCTTCATGAAACTCGCCGGCAAAGTCTTCCAGACCGGTATTCTCATGTACGGCAAGAATGCGACGCCGGGTGAGATTTGGAAGTGGATTCGGGCTTAATAAAAATTTTGATGTGAAAATGAAAGGATGGGTGGAAAATGGAGACGCCATTTGGTCAGCTAGAGATTCGGGTGTACGTTGAAGACGGGGAAGAAGTCGAAGCGGATGTGCAAGTGATTGAACAGAAAATCGATGAGCCGTTCCCAGTTGGCGGCCGTTACCTGATAGAAGTACGAGTGACACCGCTAAAGAAGCAGCTCCATATTTTCACCATCCGCTTTACGCCTTCTAAGGAGATTACCGATGCTTATATCGAGACCGGAGAGCATCTGGAATTGAAAAGCTGGATCAGCGGCAATTTTAAATGGAGCCTTGGAGTGGTGGACGAAGATTGGCTTCGGGCTTTGCGGAACGTGAACCTGAAGGACGTGGAATATCTTGATGACGGCATTTCGCTGAAGATCGATGGAATTCCCGCGGGAGAGGAATTCGTGCTGCCGTTTGGAGTGGCATGGAAAGAGATGCAGGATCGAAAAGAAGAAGAACATCATACCTGGTATGCGGCTGCTCCGGCGGATATGTATCCGCCGAAGTGGCTACAGCAGGAAGAAAAATGATTTCGCTATGGTTTATATTGTGCTCTTGGGATAAGCTTTTCCTGAGAGTATTTTTTATTTGCCTGCATTTATAAAACTCGGGGGAGTGGGAGAAGATGTTGTCGATTTTCAGAAAGAAATGTGCAGTATGCAAAAAGAAGGCTGCAGAGCCACGGAAGTATTTCAATGAAGTGAATAAAGCGATTATTGTTTGTGAGAAGTGTGTGTTGTACGCAGAGAGAAGAGCTTTCCGGAAACGGACGGCATAAACAGGAGGTAATAATAATGAACGAACTGCCAAATTGCCCGAAATGCAATTCCAAATATGTGTATGAAGACGGCAGCCAGCTCGTGTGCCCGGAATGTGCCCATGAGTGGACGCCGGGAGCAGAAAACGAAGTGGCTGGAGAAGAAAAAGTCGTGAAGGACGCCAATGGCAATGTCCTGCAGGATGGTGATTCCGTGACGGTCATCAAGGATTTGAAAGTGAAAGGCAGTTCGTCTGTCCTGAAGCAGGGCACGAAAGTGAAAAGCATCCGCCTGGTTGATGGCGATCATGATATTGACTGTAAGATTGACGGTTTTGGGCCGATGAAGCTGAAATCGGAGTTTGTGAAGAAGGGGTAAGTGGTGATTGATTGTTTTATAACCTTAGCCATGTTAATTAACTCTGTTGATAATTGAATACATGTGTAACTTTATTTGCTTTGGCGTGTCTAATCCTTAAGAGGAGTGATAGCGTTGAAAAAATTTTTCATTACGTTACTAATATTAGTTGGGCTAGGTTTTGGGATATATTTTGTTGTTGGATTATTTAATCCTACACCTCCTTCGCCAACTATAACTGTTGATGAAAAAGAACTGGACGTAGCAAGAGGTTCTTACTGTTGGGAAGGGTTATTCAATGCTACTTGTGCTGATACTATTCCTCCTCCAGAACTAATTCAACACCACAAAATTGAACCTGTGATTGTCTCATCTGAATCTGAGTTGAAAATTGAGTTTGAAAAAGAACCGAATGAAAATACAGTAGGCGTCACTAGATGGCTTAGTAATAATGAAGTTGAAGGTGTTTCTTTAAATAACAATGTTTTGATAGTGCCAAAAGAAAAAGGTATTTATATTTACGATGTCCACGCAAGTTGGGATAAAGGAAGTTCTAGTTATGCCTTTATTATTGAAGTTAAATAAGTCTTGTTGAAGCAATGGATGCTTTAGTTCAAGAAGTGAATGCAAATATGGAAATCTTTTAGTTCAATATGAGACAGGTTGATTAAAAACTCTTTCAAGCTATCAAAAGGAGAAGAAAAATAGCACTACTGATTCGCAAATTCAGGTTTCTGAAACCCTTGCGAATCAGGGTGCTATTTTGAGTTATAAAATGCCATTCAAATAGGCTCTAGTTTGTAGTCTATTTCGACGGTTATTTTAGCTTTTGCGATTCAAAATTGAACGGCTTAAAAAATTCCTTAAGCGCTTTTAGAAAAATTATTGTTTTTGCACGAGCATCTGGTAATGGATAAAGTCAAAGAAATGGGCGTTATCAAGCATTCCATCGGCAGCGATTTCCTTGGTATGCTGGAAGACTTCATCCGCCAGTTCGGTTTCACCCAGTGTTGAAAAATAAGCGTGCAAATAATAATAGACAGCCAGAGACTCGTAGTCCACCGTCGCTTTCAGCTTCTGCCGGTCGTATCTGCCGTAGAGTTTCTGTTCCCGGTTCCATTCTTCCTTGAGCCATTCCGCGAATTGTTCGGAGGGCTGGCCACTTTTTTCACGATTCAGCGCAATCAGCAATTGGTCGATCATGTGCACTTCGTTGCTGCTGATGTATTGTTCGGCCGCGGTGTCGTAGTATTCGGGAAAAAACACTTCGTTGGCATCGACCATATCCAGCAATTCGTAAGATTCGGCAGTAATCGCTCCATTATCATCCAGATAACTCAATGTCAGCCGCTCGGCAGGCATCCTGAGCGACCAGTCATAGAAATCCACTGTTAAACTCTCTTGGGTCTGAACAGCAGCTACAGCTTCTGAAAGTTTATCGGCAAGAGTTCTATATTCTTCATTGCCAAAAATATCACTCGCCTGCTCCAGAGCTTTGATGATCCGGATATCGTCGATCAGCGCATTCGTCGAAGCATTTTCGCTCAGGCGCCAGCGGATAAAGGAATGGCCGTTTTCCTGCGCGAGAAAGTGACTTTTCAACTGTTCAACCTGCTTGGAAAAGTTCTCTTCATCTTCAACAAGCGTTAAATACTCCATATATAAGCCGAGCGTTTCGGATAAGTATTCGGAATCCTGCTCTGTCGGGTAGGCGTGGATCAGTCCGTCGGCATTCGTATAATTTTTTTCGACCTGTTCCTGAACGGATTCCATTTTCCCGCAACCACCCATCATCAATAAAACCAGAAACAGCATCACGAACTTCATTGTCATCAGCCGATTCCTTTAAAGCGTTTCGTTTTGTCCCAGGCAATTGTTCTGCCGCGCAGGCGGCTCCACGCATAAAGCGAAAAACTGCGCAGCAGCAGCACGATGAACAGCTGGGCATAGGTGAAATACATGGTGAAGACGAAAAAGACATTTTTCAGCGTCACGTTGCGGTCGATCACCAACGCGCTCAATAATTGGCTGGTGTAGACGATATAACTCATGAACCAGAGGATCAGGAGCGGTGCCCCCATATTCGGAAACTCGTAGCCGGCCACGCTGAGGATGAAGAAGATATCCGAAAACAGCAGAACCAATACGAAAACAAGATAAGTCATGACATGCTGGAGGCTGAGGAAAAATGTCTTTCCTTTCCAATGCGTCAGATCCTGCAAGGATTTCTCCAGGAGGTAGATATTGCCGGTCAACCAGCGTGTCCGCTGCCGGATAAATGTTTTGATGCTTTCAGGTTCCTGTTCCCAGGTCTTCGATGTCGGAACAACCGGCAGCAGATAGCCTTTGGACGTGAGGCAGATTGTCAGTTCCGCATCTTCTGCAAGAGCGAATACATCGTAACCGCCGATTTCTTCAAGAACCGATCTCCTGAGCAGCATATTCGTGCCCGCAAGTGAACCAAGCTTGAATACTTTCCAGCGACCGCATTGCATCAATAATTGAAACACTTGAAATTCCAAAGCGATCATGCCGGTTAAGGTATTGGCGTTGCGATTTTTGGTCTTCACATAACCGACTGCGCCGACCGCGTTTTTAGTGCTTTCCGCCGTACACACCAATTTCTCCAAGGCATCGGTTTCGGGTTCATTGTCAGCATCGTAAACGACGAAATAATCCGAGTCGGAAATGCTCAACCCGTAATTCAATACCCGTGATTTGCCTGCAGGCGAACCGTCGGGAACGGAAATATAATGGATTCTGGAAAAGACGGCCGCAAACTCTTTGGCAATTTCCGCTGTCTCGTCTTTCGACCTGTCATCCAGCACATAAATGTCCAGCTTACCTTTGTATTCAAGGCGCGCCATGGCCCGCAGCGTGTTTTCGATGACGATGCCTTCGTTATGAGCGGGAATCAGCACCGCGACACTCGGATACACCTCTAATTCTTCGGGATCTTTGAATGTAATCCGGAACCAAACGCCTGAAATGGTCAAGATCGAGTAGAAAATAAGCAGCGTCCAGAAAAAGGCCATAATTATAAGAATAATGGAAGTCATAACGGTTTCCCCATCAATCCTGCAAGTTGTTCTGCGTCTGTTACCTGCTCGGTTACAGTGGCGTATGGCGAATCCGATAGATTAATTTCAGCCTGGACCTTTTCCCAGAAACGGTCCAATACGATTTGCACACCTTCTGAATGTGTATTCTTCAATAGAAGATAAATAGCCCCCATATCGCCTGTCGCCAAGTCGAATTTTTGGCGGATGCTCTGCAACGCCAGACGTTCCAGCTCTTCCTGCAGATTCACTTTCACGCGTTTATTGGGAGAAGTGATGGAAATCTTGACGAACCAGGCCTCTTCTTTATTCCGTTCCTTCGATTTCAACAGCCATTGCGCCTGTTCATCGAACTCCGGAAGCGTCAGCAGCTTGGTCACGCCTTTATATTTTTGCAGCAGACGAACCTCGTGCTTAAGATCATTATTTTCATAACCGAATTTTTTTATGAAGTTCATCAGGATCCAATACAATAGAAGAAAACTCGTCAGCAATAGATGCCCATACATATACAGGAGCTGAATCTCGGCCGATTGCTGATTGACAAAAGCATAGATTGTAAGAAAGACACCGTAGGAAAGGGTAATGGTTATTGCATACAAAAAGATGAATCTCTCTTGCACAGCAGTCATTACCAGGATGGAGATGCCGGCAAGTACAAGCACTGTCTGATAAAACGGCAATTCGAGAAAAGCGATTGCCCAGCCATTGAGCAGAATTCCCAGAAGCAGCGAAGCAAGTACAAAATTCTTTTTCATAAGCTCATTCCTCCCTTTTATGAAAATTAAGTATTTTGAATATTTTATCTATATAATT
>NZ_PJBO01000079.1:0-30845 GCF_002836425.1 Planomicrobium sp. MB-3u-38
TTTAATTTCGTATATTAAGGTAAATACTAGTAAAAAAATGGAGGGTAATAATTTGAAATCAGATGTAAGAGATGTCATAGCATATATTGCAGGAGCATATCTATATAACAAGAAAGCAGGATCAGTTTATTCCTATGAAACAGGAAGTTATCAGCAAATTTCAGGTAAATTTACTGACAAAAAAATCAATGTATATGATTATCGAATAAATAAGTATATCTCTGGAACAGGAAAGAACGATGACTTTTCCCTGTACCATTATGGAAATAATAAGCATATCAACATTAAATTTAAGGGCAATAAGTTCGAAGGCTATGACTATGATAGTAATAAACATTTTTCTGGAACTGTTAATAATAGGTCGGTCACTCTTTATGATTATGAAACAAGCAAGTACTATGATTATTCCATCTAAAATAATTTTATAAAGCTACCATTAGATAAGTGCCTAACGATATAGTATTTAATATATAGTCACTAAGATAAATTATTTCTAAATCTTAACGCTGTAAAATAAGCGACCTTGAAATAGAATATATAAAAGACATACTTTTAATTATGATACTTGTAAAAATTCTTGGTATCAAAATTTGTACTTTAAAACATAAGAGACCGAAAAGAGGGATAAAGATGGCCTGGTTAAAAAGTGGAAAACTAATATCAAATATAGAAAGCCAAGAACTTATTTCCAAAGGATATCAGTTTGTCGAAGGTGTGTTGCTGTCTCCGGATGATGTAAATGACTTAATTAAGTCCGGATACACTAGGTCACATTTAGCTGAAGGCTTAAGGTATACTTTTACTTCTACAGAAGCGAAAAGTCTAAAAAATTTTGGTGTTAAAGTTTTAGGTACTAGTTTGGTTTCATTCACTTTATGGAATGTTGGAAATTTTGCAAAAAGTAAAATTAGTAATGGGAAAAAAGAAAATCTCTAGTCCATAATAAGCTTGAGATTTTTCTTTCAATTATTCAACTAATTGATTTGATATGAAATTAAAATCCAAACATAATAGTTCAGAATAGATTTTAACAATATACTTCAATTTGTACTCTATGCATGACTACAGCCTCTATTCGTAAATCGCGTCCCACGGAAAGAAACAATTCTAAACGATTTTGACTATACACGACAATTGATACATAAAAATACTCCATCCCTGTGAATATCTATTTTCAATAGATGGAGTTTTGCTGTTTATACAGAAAAGGAAATTGTCACGATTTGTACCGCTCCCAGGGAAGCGTGTTCCATACAGTAATCCAGGTCCACTGTAGGTGTATGGGATGAATGAGGGAATGATCGAGTTTTTGGAATAAAATTAAGTGTGATTAAAAAGCTGCGAAGAGATTCGCGGCTTTTTTGCTTTATTAAATGTTTACTAACAAAAGAAAGAGTTGAATTCTATTAAGACGAAATATTTAAACTTTTTACTGGTATAATAAGACAAGAATACAAAATCTGGATATTGCTTTATATCTGCTATTTTTTATTCTATATAGAGAAGAAAGTCTGGGAGAGTGTGCAGATGTTGCAAAACCTAAATAATATTGATGATGTAAAAACTGAAGTTCGCCAGTTGATAGCTGATAATTCTTATAGAGAAGTTACATCAGAAACTAAGCTGAATACATCGGGGATTTATATGATTTATATCAATAACTTTTCGAATGATAGTATTGTGCCTATTTACATCGGTCAGTCTAAAAATATTCAAATTAGATATAAGCAGCATCTAAGTGAAATTCTTGCTTTAAACAGGCTTTCTCATGAAGAGTACGAAAAATATTTCTTCTCAAAATCACGTTCGTTTTATGAAGGGAAATTCAAAACGTGTAAGATCTTTAAATACATGATTGAAAATAACTGTAGTATTAATGATTTTCGGATGGTGATACTAGAAGAAGCAGAGGGATCAACACTTGATGATATAGAGCTGCAATACTTTCAAAAGTTGTTGCCATCATTTTTTGGTTTTAATCAATTGACGTCTTTTTTAATAAGTTTAAAGTCGCTTTTCGCCGATGCTCCTATAGATGACGGACAGATAAATGAGTACCTAAGATTTTTACTTGAAGATATTAAAGGAGTTCAATCTTATTATAAATACGGATATACAAGATTTAATTTTGAACATTCACTTCCGAAAGACATCAGTTATCTGCAGATAAAGAAAGAGCAGTTAAGAGCTGAAACACTTCCCCTATATAATGAAGTTGAGTCTCAACTTAATGAGCTAACAGCGCTCTATATCCAGGATTCTGAATTTCTTAGAATAAGTAAAAAAAGAAAATTACTTTACGAGGATTATCAGAACGCTGAAGCTGAACTTGAATATGCATTAGACAATCAACAAAGTACCCCGATAAACAAGTTTGCAAATAAAATATTAAATAGATTCGATAAGAAACTAAAAAATATAAATACATTGTCGACTTCGGTTGATACTAAAAAAAGCTTATTTGAGAAAGTAGATGACCTCTGGGAGAAATCCATGTTAGAAAATAGGAAGGAAAGATATAGATTGATATTTCCTTCTAAATATATTCAGCCCTTTTCATTAGGCGATCGTTTTACGAGTGATTGGACTGAAAGCATTGATCACTTTCTGCATTTAATATTTGTTATCTCCATATTTACATCTCAAATAACGGCATTAGCAGAAGTAAAGTTAGAAAAGATCCATTTATAGTGAAGATCGATTGTGCATATTTTGATAGCGAAGGAAGAGCATTGAAGAAAGAGTATTTCATTGAAAATGAAATCACGACTAATGCTCAAAATGGTTTAAAGTACGTTGAAAAAGATTATAATAATGTATTTGCAATGAGGCCAGAAAGATTTTCGATTGCAAGATTAGATGATGACTTTATTGATAACACCATCATCTCAATCAATGCCGAATACAGACATGGAATAAACGATGCTACTCTTAAAGGTAAGAAGTTGGTTAAGTTGTCGAGTGTTCTAGATGAATTACAAATATTATGCAATGAAGAAACAAGGTTTAATATAAATATTTCAGAATCTCAAAATTGTCTTATGAAGGCAATAGAAAATGAGGGAATACAATATTTTAATGTATTTACTGAGAAACTGCTGACAAAAAAGCTGCCCAAGATAAGTAAAGTACGAAAAACTACTAAGTCTCGTACTCAAAAAGTAAAACCTAAGGAATCAACAGAAGAATTAAAAATTAAGACTCATGAGAATAGAGTGGAAAAGTACAAACTAAAAGTAAGTGAAAGATCCAACAATAAAATCACTGTTTTAAATTACGTTTCAAGTAAAGAAAATGTTTTGGCCAAATGTAATCGCTGTGATTATGAATGGAAAATCAGAAGTGATCACTTATTAGCCAGGGCTTATTGTCCATCATGTAAGTAATGGCAAGGTAAAAACTATTTGTTTAGAAATAATTATCCGGAGGTGGAAAAATGAAAAAACTATTAAGCATTGTAGAAATTTCGTCAGTAAATGGAGTATATCGATTCTATCAATACCGGGATAATAATCCTTTACCACAAATCGAGTTATACAAGGTAGCTGATGAAAAAGAAGTTGCTATTCAAAATGTCTACGGAGAAGTAAAGAAGTTGAACGATGAATTTAAATTTCAAATTGAGTATACACCTGAGCATAGAAAGAGCCCTCTGAATACGAGAGAGCTCAGTGAAAAGTTTATAGGAGAGTACAATAGAAACGTATTAAAATCTTAAAAAGAGGGAGTCTAAATTAAGTAGGTTCACTGAGCAAATTATAAATACAGGTATCAATAAAACGGAGCATTTTAAACAAATGCAAGGACTTTGTAGGTTTCAAGATAACAAAGTTATTACTATAAAAGGAGGACTAAGCTATGAAAAATAATGAAAAAGAAGTTTTAAATACAAAACAACAAGTCTTAAACAGATTGGGACTTGATTCGGAAAGTGAATTATCAAATGAGAATGTATTTAGAAGGTTTATTAGTATGGATGCAGTAGTTGATAAAGATATTCTAGGTATGATTCTGCCAAAAATAGAAAACTTTTCAGAGTTGGTAGTGAAACAACAAGAATTTATTGCTGAAATGGCGGACAAACAAAAATTTATAGATGAAAAGGCTTTAGAGGGATTTAACAAAACAAAGGAAATCATTTCAGAAGTAATAAAGGCTAATCCCACAATGGATACAGATTTAATGATTTATCTCATTGATTCTCTAAAAGAAATGGACAAATATATATCTGATCATGTTAAGGGTGCTGGAAACAGAACTGATCGGCTAATAAATATTGGTATAGGAGTGGGAACGGTAGTTGCTGGTACAGTTTTGGCTATTGTATTTAAAGGTGGGGGCGGTGGCGGAAATCCATCTAAGTAAATCACATTTCATTAAAAGTTCTGCACGATGTAAAAGTTATATAGCTCCTTGATAGCGACTTAAAAAGTATTTCAGAGTTTTTCACTTAGTTTGAACCTTAGAAATGAAAATGAACATTTGGAGGGGATTATAACTTGGAGAGTCAAGACATAATTGAAAAAAATGTAGATAACAATTACCTGAATTCTTTAGCTGAACTAGAAAGAAGAATTGATATTACTCGTCGTGCAAGGTTTGCATGTTCTACAAGGCTAAGAAGATACTTTGATAAAATTCAAAACTTAATAGTTTATTACAATATAATGGTGGTTATAATTTCTATTATTACTTTGTACAATTTTTATAGTGACAATGCCGAATGGAGTACCTTTATAACTTTAGCTATGTCTATTGCTCTTTCATTCTTTGCAACACATATGGGAGGAAAGAATTACAAAGAAAAAGCAATATTGATGGAAAGTAATGGTCACGATTTATCTAAAATATATGGGAAAATAGAAATGTTAAAAGTTAAATCAAGTATTGAAGCAGAAAAGATTGCTAACTTGTATAAAGAGTATGAAAGAACTTTAGTAATTGTGGAAAATCATGATTCAATAGACTATCTTCAATCAAAAGCAGTTAAAAAGACAGCTACTCTAGAAGATATTAAGAAATTGGATAAATACTACAGTAAAGAAAGAAGAAAATTTCTTCTCGCATACATAGGACCAGCAATATTGGCAACCAGTATCCTTGTAATACCGCTTTTGTTCAATTGAACACAAGATTAATTAGAAAGACTGCTTTTGAAAGTTTCAACGTCTATGCAAAAATTTAAAACGATTTTGACATTCCACTACGCCCCCAGATAAGCGGAACACCAAGGAGGATCAACAGATGAAGTACTTCACAAAAGATTGGTACGATGAAATGCAGGTTTCCGGTTTTCTCGCATTGCACGATTCGGAAGAGGATTGGGAGGAAGAATTGGAATATCACCGCAAGGAAGGAAATGATTTGCGGCAATTGAACTTACGCAATCTGGCCGATATGCGGGAAAGTTTGCTGCGCTGCTTGCCGGAGACTCTTCATCCGTATATTCACGACGGCACGCTGGTGACGGAATATCCGACTCCGGAACTGCGCATGCTCGTCAATCGATGGGAGCGGGATTACGAGCGGCGGATGGAAGAACTCAGTGACCGCTATATGCAGCAGTTCGAATCGATCAAAGCGGAGCTCCCGCCAGCTGCAGTTGAGCTGGTGGAGAATGGCCTGCACGATGCGGTCGTCCTTTCTGTCGAGAGACCGTCTGAAGATCAACTTGTCCTGACGGTCGATTGTACTGGGGGCTTCCATTATTTCACCGATGTCCGGTTCACTTTTGAAGGGGTAACCTATTCGAACATTCCAGATGATTTCAAAGGTGCATGGTGGCTGTATGATGAAATTTATAAAACGGAAGATGGCTTTGAGCTGCATACATTATTCGACACTCCAATGATCGTGACTGTGATCCGTGCGCGGGATGTGAAGATCGAGCCGCTGAAACTGCCGCTGATGCGAAGGTTGAAGAAATGGTATAGAGGTAGGTAGTCAGTTTTAATTTTTTCAGCTTTCAATTTAAGCTAGGTAGATTGACTTCATTGCGGGAGCGGAGCCCACCATTGACGAAGTACTGATGGATCAACTGGCGTCAATTGCGTTTTTTATTCAGCTTTTATTACAAGCGTTCAGTAAATGTCATATAAAAGTAATATTATTGTTTTATTTTTAGTATATCCGGGTACATTACTCTCGAAGGTGTTACAAGTTTTTAGTTTTGACATGAACGTGTAGCCTCATCTGATACTGGTTTTAGGGTAAGGAACTCTAAGTTAGATTCAGTTACATATTTAAAAAAAGGGAGGAAATACTATGACGAAATTTTCGTGGTCAAGACTGATGCTCTTGATGATGCTGATGTTTGTATTGGCTTTGGCAGCATGCGGCAATGATGATGCTTCGAATGAAGAAGCACCTGCTGAAGAGGATGCAACAACAGAAGAAAGTGCTGAAGAGGAAGCTGGAACAGAAGAAAGTGCTGAAACAGAAGAAGGTACGGGAGAGGGCGCTGAAGAAGCCCCTGATGGCAGTGCAGAAACTGAACCAAAGGTTACTGAGTTTGAACCGGCATTTCCGGAACAGACAAGAGCACCTGCAGTAGAGACGGAAACTGAACTGAATGAAGAGGTTATTGTTGAGGGTCTCGGCGTGACTTGGGGCATGGTGGAGTTTGAACCGAACCGCTTGCTTGTGACGCAAAGAGATGCAGCAGAACTTCTGATTGTAAATCTTGAAGACGGTTCTGTTTCAGAACCGATCGCAGGTACACCGGAAGTAAACAGCGAAGATCAGGGTGGTTTGCTTGATGTAACCGTTGCACCTGATTTTGATGAATCCAGAATGGTATTTCTGACGTTTTCTCAAGATATCGAAGGTGGAACTGTAACGGCTGTCGGTAAAGGTGCTTTATCGGAAGATGAAACTTCACTGGAAAACTTTGAAGTCATTTTCCAGGCGACACCGGCATATGAAGGTACCTTGCACTATGGCGGACGTATCATCTTTGATGATGATGGCAACCTGTTCTTGACAACTGGTGAGCGTTCGGATGTCGAAAGCCGCGATCGTGCACAGGACTTGGATGCTTATTTAGGTAAAGTCATCCACATTACGCAAGACGGGGAACCAGTAGAGTCGAATCCATTTGTCGAAGATGAAGACGCACTGGATGGTATCTACAGCTACGGTCACCGTAATATTCAAGGGATCGACTTCCACCCTGAAACAGGAGACTTATGGATTGTTGAATTCGGTCCACAAGCTGGGGATGAATTGAATATCATTGAACCAGGCAATAACTATGGATGGCCAATTGTTTCTTATGGTCTCGAATACTCTGGTGAATTTGTCAATGAAGGTATTTCAGAACATGAGGCACAAGGTTTTATTGAACCAAGATATTATTGGGATCCAACAAGTGCGCCAAGTGGCATGTCATTCTATAATAACGATGCCATTCCTGAATGGGAGAACAATTTGTTCATCGGTGGTTTAGCGCCGAACTATATTGTGCGCGTCATTATTGAAGGTGACACCATCGTTGGGGAAGAACGTCTATTGACTGATGAAGTCCAACGTTTCCGTGATATTCTCGTAACTGAGGATGGTGCGCTTATTGCAAGCACGGATGGCGGTCTGATTTACAAGATTTCTGCAGCAGAATAAAGTTTTAGTATTCTCTAAGAGCAGCCAGCTTATGACAATGTCATTAACTGAAGGCGCTTAACAATAGTAATGAAGCAGGCATTGATGGAACTCCATGAATGCCTGCTTCTTTTTTGCTGCCTGTGCTGAGTTTGAAATTTTATTTTAAAGAATCCCGTTTGTCCCCTTTCACGGCGGGTATACTTTATACGAAAGATAATTTGAGGAGGGATTTTTCTAATGAGCCAAACTTTTGACGCATTAAAGGAAAAAATCAGCAATGCTGACGCGGGAGAAGCGAAAGAAATCATCACGCAAGTCAAGCAGGCGTACGACGATGGACAGCTTGACGAAAGTGAAAAGAACGAATTGATGGATATGGCAAAATCCAAACTTGGCGGAGGGCTCGGCGGCTTATTCTAGGAGCTGGAGACCTAAGTGGAAATAAGCTTCGGCATCCTCATTGAGAGGTTGCTGAAGCTTATTTTTTATGGGTAGGATTCTCTTCAAGGGGGGGGTGGCCTCACTCCATCCCAAAAGCTACAATCCCATAAGTCTCCAAATACGCTTTCAACACACGCAGCCATTGCTTTTCAACCGCAAGCCCCACATGGCCATCCGGCCGGATCAGGTACAGCGCATCTTGCTTGAATCCGGCGTCTTTCATCTGCGCATTCCATGGAAACTCATGGAGCTCGAGCGACTGCGAGCGGGCAAAGTCGATGAGCTCGGGCTTGGCTTTGCCGTATATATGGATTTGCCAGTCGACTGAGCGCAGCGGCGCGAAATTATCACCTCTTGCGGTTTGGATCCACGGCAGGCGCATGCCCCCGTAAACTTTGCCGGCTTTGCCGTAGCTCAAAGGACTGTCGCGGTAATTGATGTGAATTTGGGATAAGATTTTAAATGCATTTTTTTGCGAGAACGGGAATTTGAATACCGCCGGCAGGCCAAAAGGTACGAAATACTGACGCAGCAGAGTGCCGCGCAGTTTTTGGCTGACGATCGTCGAGAACGCTTTGTCGGTCGTCGCAATCAAACGGCGCGCAAAGCTGATGCGCTCTTTTTCGTACGTGTTTAATATTCTGGGAGCGGCTTTCCCTTGAATCACCGCTGCGAGTTTCCACGCCAGGTTGATGGCGTCGCCGATGCCGGTGTTCATGCCTTGTCCGCCGGCCGGGCTGTGCAGGTGGCCAGCGTCGCCCAGGATGAAGATGTGCCCTTTGGCGAATTGCTCGCTTACGCGGTAATAGACGCGGTAGGTCGAAAACCAGTTGACCTTGGCCGCGGTGACACGGATTTTATTTTCAATATAATCGCTGATTTCATCGTACTGGAGATCGGTGCGGTCGTTGAACTTCTCGGGCACGATGCCGAGGATCCGTTTGGTTATGACGTTGCGGACGGACATATACAGCATGAAGCCTTCATCGTCCATGTACATGTCCATCTTCTGCATATTTTCTGCCGGCTTCGCGGTTTCGATGTCGGCGACAAAGAATAATTGCTTGTATGTGCCGCCGGGAAATTCAAGTCCCAGCCCTTTCCGGACCATGCTGCCGGCTCCGTCGCATCCGCATAAATAGGCGAATTCCGCTGTTTCTGCCGGCTGTCCCTGCTGCTGGAGAACGGCGGTTACGCCTTCTCCTTTGTCTTCAAAAGAAATCAAAGAGGTGTTCCATTCGACCTCGACGCCGATTTTATTTAACTCGTCCACCAGAATTTCTTCGTGCTCGTCCTGCGGCAGACTCAGGATGAACGGAAACGGACTCATCCCTTTGCCGAAATCATGGAATTTCACCGTGGCTTTCACTTCGGTGCCATCGCTGACATCCAGCGATAAAATCGGATGCCCCTGGATGATGTTGCGTTCGGCCAGGCCAAACTGGGCGTACTGCTCCAATATGCGCGCATGAACGGCAAGCGCACGAGAAGCGGTGCCCGTTCCTGCGTTTTTATCGATGATCCGGAACGGCACGCCTTGACGCGCCATGCCATAGGCAAGCGCCAGGCCGGTGGGGCCGGCTCCGACGATTAAAATTTGTGGGTTCATCATAGCGACCTCCTAATGAGTATCACGCCTGTTGAATAAGAAAAGTTCCTGTACAGCTACTATATCCTTAATCGATGGGTTTCAAGCAAGATTTGGCCTATCTATTATATTAGTATGGAATAAAATTTAGAAAAGCGTATGCGATTCTCCCGGAAGGAGATCGCACACGCTTTTTTGGTTGCATTGACAATTTTCACTTTGAATCCGTTATTTGCTGAGATGAAAAGTTACACCTGACAGCTCCTCCGAAACTTCCCAAAGTTTCTGGCGGAGGGCTTCATCCTTCACGGCCGGATCAGGTTCCTCTATAGCCGGATAGCCTCTCCGGTTGCCTTTGCCATCCGGGCCGATGTATTCGCCGCCTTTTATAACGGGGTCCGTTGCGGCATAGACTGTGGGAAGTGCTCCCATTGCGGCAGGCTGCAGGTAGCGGTGCATGAGCCCACTGAAAATTCGAGGCATTTCACGGCCGCCCAGTTTAAACAGATTGGTCGCAGAGATGCCTGGGTGGCAGGCAAGGCTGAGCGTCGATATGCCATGTTGCTTCAAACGCTTATCGAGCTCGGTTGCAAACATTAAATTCGCAAGTTTGCTTTGGCCATAGAACTTCATTCCTTTATAGCCCTGTGAGCCGTCCAAGTTATCAAAGTCGATGGCGGCCTTGCGGTGTGCCAGACTGCTGAGGGTCACCACCCGAGAATTCTCTGTGCGGATAAGAAGAGGCAGGAGCAGGCCGGTCAAGGCGAAATGCCCGAGATGGTTGCTGCCGAACTGCAGTTCAAAACCGTCTTTTGTCTTCGCATATGGAGGCGTCATAACGCCGGCATTGTTGATCAGCAAATCCAAAGAATCAAAGCGGCTGATGAACGCCTCTGCAAAAGCATGTACGCTGTCCAAATCGGCCAAGTCGAGCTGCATGACGTCGATGATTGCATGGGAGCATTCTTCTGTTATGTCCTTTGCAGCTGTATTTCCTTTTTCGATATCACGGACAGCCAAGACGACCCGTGCACCTCGCCCGGCGAATATCTTAGCGGTTTCAAGCCCGAGTCCGCTGTTCGCCCCCGTGATGATGGCCGTTTTTCCTGTCATTGTCTGTTGTTCCATAAGTTCAGCTCCTGATGTGATCGATTCTTTTTTCTATTGTGCCATTGCGCAATTGCCTAAGCAAGAAAGGGGGATGCCGCCGGCTTCTGCTCACCTTCACACCGCTCAAGTCGTAGCCTTTTTGTTTTTCAGCTCCAATAAAATAGGCGTGATATTCAGTAATATCGACAGGCTGGTCAACACCCATAGGGCTGCTGACATGATGGGTACGACGTCCATCAGAGCCGACCAGTCCTCCGCCTCGACCCAATCGGCGACCATGCCGTAATCGGCGACGAGTGTCAATGCTGTAAACGATAAGCCCATGGCCATCGCCAGTCTGTAATCTTTGCCTGCCGCAAACAGGCCGAGATTTATAAAAGTGGCAATTATTGCAATAACCCCGAATATGAACCACATCGCCATTCCTCCTTTTTATTAGTAATAAAGACGGAACCGCACAGGAAATAGTTTCTATTCAACTGGCTATTTTTTGAGGAAAGCGAAATGCTTGGAAATAAAAGAATCGACGATAAACACGAAAAAATCGACGATAAACCCATGAAAATCGACGATATAATGAGCAGATTCGAAACTATTCTCAATAATTTTTGATAAGACAGTGAAATGGGGGCTCAGGAAGAGCCTCGGTGCAGGGATTTTTTGTTTTTTATTGTAGTGAAAATTTCTATGAGCGGTTTTCGGGGTTCTATGATCATTCAGATGATTCTATGATCACTCAAATGATTCTATGATCATTCAGCTCTTTAGACATCGTCTCCGGAACATATAAAAGCGGCGGAGTTTACAAAACATCAAACTGCTCTTGCCACCTTCAGCCAACACAGCTACGATTAAAGAAAAGCTGAAGAGATAAGGGGAAGATATGGTCGGAAGAAATGATCCGTGTCCGTGCGGGAGCGGGAAGAAGTATAAGAAATGCTGCGGCCGCGAGGAAACGGTGGATCTGCAGCAGGTGATTGATGCGGAACTGGAATCCGTACTGGTGGATTTTGCGGAGCAGGGGCTGGAGCCGAAGGAGTTTCATCAATTGACTCAGCGTTTAAGCAGCTGGCATTCGGCTTTAGCGAAGGTATTTGACCGGGATACGATTGAAGCGCTGGCATTTGAGGCGTTTATTTTCCATGACCGTCCGGATATCTGGCGGAACTATATCGCCCGGAAAATGAAATCACAGAAACGCCAGCGCATATTGGATGTGCTGGCGCTGTGGGAAGAGCCGTTTTACCTGATTGCCGAAGTTCAGGAAGTGGAAAATGGCATTCTACAGATTCGCGATAAAGTGACCGGAGACATTCATCAAATGAAGAACATTATTGATTCGAAAGCTGGTGAATGGATTTTTGGCATCGTCATGCACAGCCTGCGGGATGGCCAGCCGATTTTGCAGCCGGCGGAGGGCTTGATTACCATTCCGGTTTTCCAGCAGTCAGTTGTTGAGAAGCTGGCAGCCCGCTTGAAAGAAGGAGTCAGCGATTCGCTGGACTTATACCGGCTGTTAGCGACAGGGGCTGCGGACCTGGGATTATCGGCATTTCAGGAAGAAGTTATGGAGCTGGTCAGCGGGTTTATTGATGACTACGGAGTGAAAAATGAAGCGATCGAAGGCATTGCGTTTTCGTTCCTGAAGGAAGTGCCCGTAAAGGCGCGGAAGCCGGAAGGCGTAGCGGCGGGAATTCTGCAGGCTGCAAGCGACTTCGGGCTGTTTGAGGAAGTTTATGTACCACAGCAGATCATCGCGGAAGAGCTCGGAACAACCGTTGGCACCTTATCAAAATACCGAGATATGGTCGGTGAGTTTGTGATAGAGCGGGTGGGTCATAATGACAGTGTCCAATCCCCACAGCCGGCGTTGGTGCCGGAAGTTGTCACAGAGATGGGCACCGACCCGCGGCTGACAGAGCGTGGTCTGTGGGAAATGATGAAGCGCACCGCGAACGCCGGATCGGAAGCTGAATTGAACAAGATCCTGCAGCAGCGGAATGTGAAATATAAACCGGCAACCGATGCTGAACGGGCGCAGCTGCTTTGTTACGAAGCGTTTGAAAAGGATGGCAAAGAACGCGAACGGCTGGCGCGGGAAGCGCTCGAACTGGATCCAAAAAATGGCGATGTGAATTTGCTGATGGCGGAATTTGTGGAACACGATGTTGAAAAAGAGCTTCATTATTTAAATGCTTTGAATACTGGCTACCGGACCTTCGATAACAGTTTCGACATTCCTTGGGGCTATGTGCCGAACCGGCCGTTCTTCCGTGCTTTATTTTCATATGGCGCCTGGTTGATGGAGCAGGACAGATATGACAAGGCGATTGAACAGCTGACGGAAATTATGGATATGAACCCTCTCGACCACCAAGGTGCGAAATGGCTGCTGTTGAGCGCTTATATCCATGCGGGCAAAAGGGAACAAGCAAGTGATTTCATAGATGGCTTTGCCTTGGAGGACAATTCAGGAATCGGCATGTATTTTCACTATCTCCATGACTTGCATACCGGCCTCCTGAAACCTCATGAAAAGAGTAAAATGAAAGATTTCATCAAGAAGCGCAATCCGCATCTTTTCAAACTGCTGAAAGAAGGCAAGAAGCCGGGTGCTTTTCCGAGGCGTTTGAGTCTGCAAAAAGGAAATAAGGATGAGGCGGAGCTGATTTATTGGCTGATTTATGGGATTGGGGAAGTTCAGGAGTTCATGGGGTAATAAAAACTACAATTATCTTTGTGTACTGATTCTTAGCGAGGACTATTTAAAAATCTGTAAAAAACAGGCACATTCCGGATTAACCCAAATTACTTACTGCAGCAGCTGATTGAAAAGGAGTGATCAGATGGAGAAGTTGGACAGCCTGGAAGAGTACAAGTGGATCCGTGATGAGACTGTTTATTTCCTGACGGATAAGCGGGAAGGGAGCCGGGTGGAAAACTTTCTGCCAAAACGCTTTACTCATTATTGCAAAATCATTCATCCGTTGTTTCGCGATCCTCAAATTAAAGATGAAAGTCTTTTGTGGAGGGACTGTACTCCGGAACAAGCAAGTGAATTTCAGCTTGGGGAGCGGCTAAGGTTAATGGAGCTTGCAGAAAAGTATGATCTTAAATTTTCGAAGGAGTTATCAGCGGCGTCATTGATGAAGAAGCTGGGCGGGTCTCCCCGCTATATCATTTCAGGCGAAGAAGGCGAAATTGAGTCGGACAGTCTGAAGGCGCTGGTTGGCGTGCTGCGGCGGTTTACCGATGAAGGGCACTGCTATTTCCTGTATGGTCTTTTGAAGTCGGCAAATTATGTCGATGAACTTTACCGCGGTGACTTGGCAGAAGTCGAAGAGCTGGCAAAACGCGATCACCTGTATGGGACCCCCTCCTATTGGTGGCCTGCAGATAAGTCATGGTGTCTTTATACGGATATTGATTTGAACTTTTCATTGATTGGCGGCAGCCCTGAGCTGATCGAAGCGCTGCTTGCGGACGATTTCCTGGAATGCATTGAGTGTGATGCGTCTACCCGGATCGATAATTTGGCGGATTACACGAATAATGAATAGGTTCGCTAGGTGTTTAATTTAAGGTAACTTGCGGTGCGAGATGTACAGAAAACATTCGGCATCACTATAGTGATATGGAACCGTATTCGTTTGGGATGTCCGGCAGATGAAGAAATATCCTGCAGAATGCTGGCAATCCGATATACTTAGAATAAAACCCAGAAGTATCGATTAGAAAGTCGATAGGTTTAAAGGAGTGGCATAATGGACCGATTAGTGAAGGAACAATTAGGCGAGATGCTCGATGTGTTCGAAAGTTTCCCGGATTGTAAAATTGAAAAGACTGAAGGCGACCGGCTGTTGATCGCAAGCCATAAACCGGTTCCGTGGAGTGACTCGCTCGAAAAGAGCGACGCGGAGTCGACGCATAAAATCGGCTCCATCAACCCGCACAAATTCGCGCTGGGGCTGTACATCGATTTTCCGCATGATTTCTTCGAGTTTGATGAGTTGGTGAAAATCGTAGATCCTGAAGCGACGCTGACTTATTATCCGCCGGCCGAAAAGACGTCCACGGTGAAAAGCTGGTGGCGATTCCGTTCCGATGAAAAGTTCGACAGCATCCACCTTGTGCTGCGGAAAACGGAATTGGATTATTATGATTTTAAGAGAGAAGACTGGATGGAATTGATGCGGCAGATTATCGGGGTTCATAAATGATTATGGGCGATGGAATTTTTGCTGAAAATAAAAGATGTGTCGGAAAAACGCTTCCTTTTGGGAGCGTTTTTTTGATTTATTTTGTGAGCTCGAGGCTGGCGCGGATAAACGGACGCTTGCCACGGATAAATGACGTCTAGCCGCGGATAAAATCGGCTTAGGCGCGGATAAACAGGCTGCAGGCGCGGATAAACACCGATTTGCCGCGGGTAAGCGGGGTGAAGGTGTTTAAATAGAAGCTGGTTGCCTCGAAAACAAGCATTTCTGAAGGAATTTTCCTCAATCCACCCACTCCTAAACAGAAAACTGCCCCAAACGCACTTAAAATACGAGAAATTTAAAAGGATATCTCCTAAGATATGCTGCCAAGCAGCCGGTCTTGATTAACAACCGCTCCAGCCAGCTTTAATGTGCAATAAAGGATGTGAACTATTTTTAATTATCCTTTTATCGCTTTCTTAACCAAATGTTATAATTTTTTGATCTTTTGACTGGTAATCGAACATAAGTTCTGTTATAGTAAAAGCATATCACTATGGAATGGGGTGTATTTCGATGGTGCTTGCGATCAAAGAAGTGAACGGATATGAAAGAGGAAAAAAATATACTGAGGATCTTGAGATTTTATCCTGCTTCAAAAACGACGAACATCGGGTAGTCGCTTTAACTGACACGGACGGCAATGTTTTTTACTGGACGACTACAGTTGATTCTCCTGAATATCAAAACTTCCGGAGAAAAGCCACTTATACATTTAAAGTCAGTTATATTTCCACAATAGTTGGCCCTTCCAGTCCCAAGATTGTGATTGCAGAATTGAATGAGGTAACAGCTAGTAATGCTATGTTTGGTAAGGCAGAACAATATAGATTACATGCTTAATATATATATTTAAGAAGAACCTTGATACGCTCAAGGTTCTTTTTGTTTAGGTATATAAAAATGTCGGTCTTCCTATCATCCAGTGAGAATCTGAGGACTGTCGGAAAACTATTTGTAAATGAGATGGAATAAATAATCTTTTAATTGAATATTAATGCATAATAAGGTTAACTATAAATCATACGTATTTTATTAAAGGAGCTAAACCAATGATTATACAACAACAAATATTCGATTACATAGACAAGATTTCAAACGAAATAACTGACATCAGACGCCATCTCCATATGCATCCGGAGCTGTCGCATCAGGAAGTGGAGACGCCTGATTTTATTGCCAACTATTTGGAAGCTCTGAATATTCCGGTGCGGCGGGGCGTCGGAGGCAGAGGAGTCGTTGGGCGGATTGAAGGAGGGAAGCCGGGGAAGACGATTGCGTTCCGGGCCGATTTTGATGCGCTTCCGATCCAGGACGCCAAGGATGTGCCGTATAAATCTACGGTACCCGGCGTGATGCATGCGTGTGGGCATGATGGGCATACGGCTGCGCTGCTCGGTTTTGCGAAAGTGATGAATGAGGTGAAGGATGAACTGCCTGGCAACATCGTGCTGATCCATCAATTCGGTGAGGAATTATCGCCGGGTGGCGCGAGGGCGATGATTGAAGATGGTTGCCTGGAAGGTGTAGACGAAATTTATGGCGCGCATCTGCAATCACAAATGGAAGTCGGGTATGTATACGGGCGGGACGGTTATCTGCAGGCTGCTGAAGATACCGTGAAGATTACGGTGAACGGTTCCGGCACGCATGGGGCGGAGCCGCATACGGGAACCGATCCGATACTCGCGGCCAGCCATATCATGGTCGCTTTGCAGTCGATTGTCAGCCGGAATGCGGATCCGCTGAAAGAACTGGTCTTGTCGATCGGCAAATTCCATGCGGGTGATGCAGACAATGTCATTCCGGAAAAAGCCGTTATGGAAGGGACGATCCGTGTGTTCGATGCGAATTTGCGCTCGCTTGCGGGGCAGCGGATTAAGGATTTGGCTGCGGGTGTTGGCCAGGGGCTCGGCTGCACGGTGGACGTGGAGATTGGCAAGGGCTATGACTCCCTGTGGAATCATCCCGAACAGATGGAGCTTATTCGCCGGGCAGTCGGCAATTCGTTTGGCGACGGCGTCTACAAAGACATCGCTCCGATCATGCCGGTGGAAGATTTTTCTTATTATTTGCAGCAGGTGCCGGGCGCCTTTTTCTTTGTCGGGGCGAAGCCTGTGGGCGTTGAAAATCCGTTTCCCCACCATCACGAGAAATTCGATTTCCACGAGCCGGCGATGACCATGACGGCGAAGGTTTTTGCGGCGGCTTATTTGGAATCGCAGAATTAAGGGCAGTGCGGGCATGTGTGGAGTGAGGCAATAAGTTGAGGCGAGTAAAAACTCATCTGAATAGTTTTGGGAATAAAAAAATTTAATTTTACATAGCCATGCCCGCTGGATCAGCAGTTGGGTGTGGCTTTTACTTTTTGAATGCAGAAATGGCGGATGGGTTGATTGGAGAGGAGTGCTGGATGAGTTGGGGAAATCGGAAAATGGGCAGTTTGGAGGCTGGCGCGGATAAAGTGGAGCTAGGCGCGGATAAAAGTCGTTTTGCCGCGGATAAAAACGGCTTAGGCGCGGATAAACATGCCGCAGCCGCGGATAAACAACGATTTGCCGCGGATAAGCGGATTCGAGGCATATAAAGTGGGGGTGGCTGCCTCAAAAAGAAGCTTATCTGAGCGGCTTTCCAGCATTAAATCTGACTCCAATACAAAAGGTTAGCAAAATCCCCTCAAAAACCCGTGCAATTCATAGAAATGCCTCTACATACCTGCCGCCACGTAGCAGGGTGTCATAGACCGTCATCCTCCCCAAAAGAACTCCCTATTCAACCCCACACCTCAACACGTTATCATCAACCCAGGAGGAATTCTCATAAACTTAAGCAATCTGAAAAAACAGGTGCCGGCGAAGCTTTATAACCGCGGGCTTGATTATTTTGAGCAGGACTTTGTGGAGCATCTGACGGAAGATGCGCCGAATCGTTGGCATGCGCGTGTAGCGGGTACGCGGGATTACGAGGTATCGGTCAATTTGACGAAAGATGGGACGATTGTGGGTTCTTACTGCACATGCCCGTTCGAGTCTGATTCGCTGTGCAAGCATGAAGTGGCGGTGTGTCTGGCAATCCGTGAATATAAGGAAGAGAACGGTTCGACGGCAGAAGTGGATGTGCGGACGCAATTAAAGGCGCTGAAAAAAGCGGAGCTGCTGGAAATTCTTGAAGAGCTTGTCGAGAAACAGCCAGCTGTCCAGCTTCATTTGATGGAGAAATTCGTGAATCCTGATGGCATGGATGAAAATAAGGCACGCCGGATCATCCGGAAATCGGTGAGCCGCGCCAGTCGAAAGGGATTTATCGACTGGGACCGGACGGACTTGGCACTCGAAGGCGTGTGGGAAGTCCAGGAATTTGTGAATGGCTTGCATCTGCAGCACGATGCTGAACGGATCGTCCGCCTCAATTTGATTACCATACAAGAATGTACAAAAATACTGGAAATTGCGGACAGTTCATCGGGGGACATCAGTTTAGCCATTCATGAAAGTCTGGAGAATATTGACGACGCGCTGGCGCAGTGGCCAGGGAAACTGGATGAAGCGACCGTCGACCAGATGCTCGAGCTGCTGTATCCGCATATCCTGTTCGGACTGGAGCGGGATATGACGGATGCGGCGGATTATCTGATGGAATCAGTACTGCAATGGAATAAAAGCGGTAATTTCTCAGAGAAGTTTTATGATTTTATTGAAAAAGTGATCGGCAGCAAGGAAATGCAGAACAAATCATACGATTATGAGGAAGAGCGGTTTCGCCAGTGCCAGCTGACTGTGTTGCAGCAGAAAGGCGATGAAGAAGAAGTCGAAGCGTTTTACGCGGAGCACAACAGATATCCGGCAATCCGAAAAGTGCGGGTCCAGCAGGCGCTGGCAGCGGGTGAGTATGAAAAAGTCATCCGGTTGTGTGAAGAGTCGGAAAGACTGGATGCCAATCTTCCAGGACTGGTGCATGAGTGGAAAGAGTTGCGTTTTGCAGCTTACGAAGGAACGGGCAGCACGGAAGAAATGATTGACCTCAGCTTTGAGTTTGCGCTGAAAGGCGAGGAAGAGTATTACGTTAAGCTGCGGAGCTTGGTGAGTGCGGAGCAATGGCCAAAGATATTGGAGGCGCTTCTTGCCGGGATGAAAAACAGTCCGGGGGCACTGCCTTTGTATCTCAGAATTCTGATTGATGAAAAGAGGCTGGAAGAGTTGCTGGATTATTGCCGGACCAATGTTTCTGCAATCGAGCACCTGTATCCGCACCTGCTTGCCGATTATCCGCATGAAGTGAATGAAATCTATACGGCCTATATATACCGGCAAATCGAGCGGGCTTCTAACCGCAAGGCATACTGGACCGCCTGCCAAATCATCAAAAATTTTAAGGGTACGCTGGGGGCTGAAGCGGCAGCTGGGTTGATTGAAGAGCTGAAGTTCATGTATCCGAAACGGACAGCTTTGTTGGATGAGTTGGGGAAGATAAAGTAGATGTGATCGTGTCGCTCCTTGGAAATTGAAACCGAATGAATTATAAATAATAGAACCTAAAAACTTAACATGTTATAATTTAGACATAAAAAGAGACCGAGTGCGTTAACACTCGGCCGATGCAGTACATGCCGTATAAGAGCGGCTGGCCAAATTGAAGATGTTTTTAAGCAAAAGAGTAACCACCTACAATCCTGGCAGGGAGAAGGCGGTTACTTTTTTTTGTTTATGGCAATTGCGATGATTGCGACTCCAGCCGTTAAAGCTGAAGCGAGGAATATGCCAAAAAGGAGTGCCAACCGCGCTCCTTATTATTCCTTTTACTCAATCCGGACTAAATAAATTATTTACCCTATTTTTGTGACTGGTTCAGCAGTTGATCCAGGCGGTGGAGATGGAATGTATAGTCAAAAAGAGCGGATGCTACAATCATTAATCGAATGTTTTTCTCCTGGTTTTCTTTAGACAGGGAAAGCACTGAATCATAAAATTCGTTTCTTCGGTTTAACATATCTGCGTCTGAATGCTGAAATTCTTTGATCTTGCCTTGATATTTCAAAAATAGATACTCGTGATATTTAATCAATTCTTCCAGGTACTGATCAAATAACTGATTGACGCTTTTTTCAGACTTACTCTGAAAGTAGTGGTCATCAATTTTTTCGAGAAGCTGATTCCCTTCTTCTAATGTCTTCAGCATCTGCCTGAAAACAATCATTTCCCTGTCATTCAATTGCTTTGTTCGTGATTTTCCGAACTTGATTCTTTCCTCATCAAACAATTTGAATTGCTCCACTAAGTTTTCAAGTTCTTTCTTAAAGTTACGGGAAAGATCCTGATAGGAACCTTCTGTCAGCTCATTTGAAATTGCAGTCCTTAATAATAATGACATTTGCTGAAAAGCTGAGTGGATGTTAGTTGAAAAGCTCTTTTTATATTTCGGTGGAAAAACAACGAGATTAACTAATATAGCAGAAATCGTTCCTATTAAAATAACCGAAAATCTTTCCAGGGCAAAGTACAAATCCTCACCTGCACCGGAAGTCATGATCGCAGCTACCGTTACAAGAGTTAGCGGAATTGTGCTATCCATTTTTAATTTCAAGCTTAATGAAATCATGATCATGATAACTAAACCGATGGTGATAGGATTTTCGCCTAAAAAATAGATGAAAAACAACGAGATGGATGCACCCAGCGTATTTGTGATCAATTGATCAGGCAAGTGCTTCCAAGTCCGGTATAGCGATGGCTGTACAGCTAAAATAGCTGCAACAGCTGCAAACGCAATGTTGTCCAATCCGAAAAATCCACATATGTATATGGCAATTATAACTGCTACTCCAGTTTTAAAAATGCGAGGACCAAAAGTGATATCCATTTCTCCCTTCAGATAATAAAGAACTGGAGAAATGCATTTCCAGTCTCCAGGATCGTTTACTCTCACCAGATTTCATTAGATAAATATTATCCAGTGAATATAATGATGTCTAATTAAACTTTAAATTGCGATAGACATTATGTCAAAAGTGAATCGGTTTTATTCGAATCCTCCCTCTGTCACACGCACTTTCATTTCTTTAAATTAAATGCATGGTGAATCCATTATCATTTGAATGTAAAAAGGGACAGCCCCTGAAAGTCATTTTCACGACCTTTTGGGACAGCCCCTATCTATAACTCTGCCGTTTAATTTCTCAAAATAATATAAACGACATAAACGATATAAATGACGGCTAAAACCGAACCTTCGATCCTTGAAATCTTGTACTTGGTTCTCGCAAGGATCATCACAAGGACTGTCACACCGATCATCAGCCATACATCCGAAAATATCTTCGAATCGACAGTTAAAGGACTGATGGCTGCTGAGGTTCCTAAGATGAAGAAAATGTTGAAGATATTACTGCCGATGATATTCCCCAGAGCAATGTCCACCTGCTTCTTCAAAGCTGCGGTTACAGATGTGACGAGTTCAGGAAGTGAAGTACCTACGGCAACTATCGTCAAACCGACCAAGGTCTCGCTCATACCGAGTGCAAGAGCGATCTCGATACTGTTGTCGACGACGAGGGTGCCGCCGAACACGATGCCGGCAAGTCCGCCGATTGTTAAGAGCGAGTTTTTCAACTTGGATATGTTCGCCGAGTCAACGGGATTTTCTTCTGTGTTCAGGCGATCTTTCCTTGCCACTTCGAAGATATAGTAAAGGAAAACCGCGAAGAATAGCAGCAGCATAATGCCTTCTGTTCTTGTGATGAGATTGCTGTCCAACGCCTGAAGTTGAATGTCGCTGATGAGCAGCAGCAAGGCAACGGAGCCCAGTAAGGCGAAGGGAATTTCTTTCCGGATCGTCTCACTCTGGACCAGCAGAGGGAAAACGAGGGCTGTCACCCCTAAGATGAAAGTGATGTTGAAGATGTTACTGCCGACGACGTTTCCGATCGCCACATCACTGTTTCCTTCGAACGCTGCGATAAAGCTGACGGACGCTTCCGGCGCGCTTGTCCCGAATGCGACAATCGTCAAGCCGATCAATAAAGGCGAGACTCTCAAGCTTTGCGCTATTTTTGAAGCACCTTCCACAAAGTAATCAGCTCCCTTAACTAAAAGAGCAAATCCTACCAATAATAAAAGATAAGTCAATTGTTGCTCACTTCCTTCCTATACTAAAGACGTTCAATCGACTTTACTATCTTCTATGCCAATACCCTTTAAGCTATTGTGAAAACCATGAAGAGCGGCCCAATAAAATGAGGAAAGGAAAAAACACCTCCCGCGTCGTATATGTATATACAACGTGGGAGGTTGAGAAATGTTAACTTTATGGTATCTTTCATTATTTGTTTCCATTGTTTTTTTATTGGCGGGTCTTTTAAAAAGGTCCTGGATATTCTTATTAATCAGTACGATTACGTTCATACCGATAGCCTATTATTTTTCCGGCGCAAATAATGCCTGGAAATATGTCGGTTTAACTCCAGTGTTGCTTCTTGCTCTGACAGCAGCAGTTTGGCTCAAAAGCAAGAAGGAGATAAAGACTGCAAAATTCTGAAATGGTTTGCTTCCTGGCCAGTAAAAGTATATTCTCACATCCTCAGTTTTTCTACTGCGGATGTGTTTTATTTCATCTGATTTCCAAATCCCGCCACACCCACCTCATAAATAAAAGCAGCAGCACCAGACTGACAACCAGCGCAATAAGATTGGGGACGGTTTTCGTATACAACTCGTCTATGCTCGTCACCATCAGCCATTCCGGAAAAGACGGGTTGACGGCGTATTGGAAAACGGAAAGGCTGTTGTTGAAGATATGGAGCAGAATGGGGACGAGCAGCGTGCCGGTTTTGAGATACAGCAGCGACGCCACCAAAGCGAACATGAAGGCACCCAATATGTTGATATGAAAGATGCTGAATATAAGACTGGTCAACCCGACACCTTTCCATAAGCCGAGTGAGACGATCAGCCGGTGCATAATCACGCCGCGGAACACGAACTCTTCCGCGATCGGTGCAAGAATCGCGATGATGAAACCGCTCGCGGCCACGTACCACCAATCATCAGGGAGCGACTGCTGTGTGAGCGTGTATTCGACCCAGATGGGGGAAATGGATGCGAGTCCCCGCAGCATCAGCCAATAGATGCTGATGGAGAATGCCATGAGCAGGACAGTGAGTCCGGCTGTGGGCAGAAGCCAGCGCGCGGTACCCGTAAAAAATAGGATTTGGCGCAGTTTGATGCCGTTCTTTTGGAAATAGTAGCTGCAGATCCAAAAAGGCAGGACGGTATAAAAAACCAGCAGCATGACTACATTATGAAGAAGCAGGTTTCCAGTGGCTTGCAGCAGCAGGGAAATCGACACGATGGCCACGACAATCATCAAGCCGATTACAAACCGTGACCTCTTTTCTTCGAACATCCGCATCGCCGCCTTTCAACGGATTTAGCTGATAATAGCAATTTGATTTAATAATAACATGCTGATTAAAATGTATTCTGAGTATTCGAATAACTTATAGCATTTATTTTTTGAAAGGCGTATACTGATTACGAAAATAATTGTATCGAATGCATTATGTATTAGCGAAAACAATAAAAAGGGAGGGACGCGCATCATAAAACAGACATATCGTGAGGTTTTATTGTCGGCAGGCACAACTGGCATTGAAAATGAAAGCATTTTTTGATGACTTAACTGGAGAAGAGGAAAAGTACCGTGCTTTATAATGTTGTATTGTTTCTCCATATCGTAGGTGCAGTTACCATGTTTATGGCAATAGCGATTCTTGCTTTATCGATGCTTTCCATGCTGCATTCCAAGGACACTGAAAACGTCAAACGGTGGTCGGGCCTTGCGGTGAGGACGGATGGATTGTTTCCGATGAGTTCGCTGTTGATATTAGTGCCCGGCTTATATCTCTCTATTTCCACTTGGGGCTGGGGCGCGGCGTGGATCAACGTGTCACTCGCAGCGCTTCTGGGAGCCAGCTTTTTGGGTCCTGTCATCAATCTTCGCCGTCTGAAAGGAATCTTAGCCGCTGCAGAAGCGGAAACGGATGTGGTGCCTTCAGCTGCCTTGATGAATAAAGTGAGGGATCGGGTTCTGTGGAATTCCGTTTTTGTCATGGCTATGCTGGCTGTCGGCATCCTTTTCCTGATGGCGGTCAAGCTTGCCCTGCCAGGTTCACTGATCACAATGGCCATTGCCGTAGTAGCAGGCTTCAGCCTGGCGCATTTTCTGCTTGGAAAACACAGACCGGAAGCTTCAGCGGATACGGTATCGTTCAGATGAAGAATTAAAGATCTGACTCTGTGCCAATTTCCATTTTTATTTACAATTGCATCAGGAGAAAGCCGTATCCAGTAACGCCGAATGTTATTGGATACGGCTTTATTATTTTGGTTTGTGGACTGCAAAGGGACCATTTTGAGGAAGCAAAGAGAGGGGCGATCTTTTGGATACAGTCGGAATTGGAATGTAAGGGCTGCTCATTATTCTCGGAGCCAAAGCGCGGAATATGACTGATTCGGTGAGGCGGGATGCGTTCAATTATTGCATTAATGCAGGAAATTCAAAAAGAAAATAGGAGAGATTAAAATGACAGGCGTGATTGCTGAAAAATCGCATCTATATTATGCACGAATTACAGAGCTTAGCTTGCTGGTAATGGCTATCATCGCTCTATTCGTGAATTTTTTTGTGTTTGAAAGCTTGATTGTACCCGGAAATGCAGCAGCAACTGTGGAAAATCTTCTTGCTAATGACCTGTTATTCCGATTTGGCATTGCAGGTTTCATTATCGTGCTTCTTCTGGATGTGGTCGTATCCTGGTCGCTTTACATTCTATTAAGACAAGTGAATAAAAATCTTGCCTTGCTGGCAGCGTTATTCAGACTGGCCTACACGGCCATTTTTGCAGCAGCCTTGTTCAATTTTATCAGTGTTTTGCAATTGATAAGAGGAGAAATGTATTCGGCGGCGCTGGAAACAAGCCAATTGCAAGTTCAGGTTATGCTGATGGTGGATGCCTTTAATAATGGGTGGTTGGTTGGACTCATTTTTATCGGCTTTCATTTACTCCTCATCGGTTATTTGGTTTTCAAGTCAAAATTCATGCCAAGAATCATTGGGATTGTGGTGATGCTTGCAGGGCTGGGTTACCTGATTGATAACTTTGCACAAGTTCTGCTTTCCAACTACGCTGATTACGAGATTATATTTCTGCTGATCGTAGCTGTGCCGGGAGTAATAGGAGAATTAGCGTTGGCTTTATGGCTGTTGTTCAAAGGCAAGGAAATACCGGAAATCATCCCGTTAAAACCAAGCTTGGAAGGGGGAGTTTCTTAATGAAGGCCAGTGTCCATAAAACTTACGGACCGCCAGAAGTTATGGAACTCCGGGAAGTAAAGAAGCCGGTTCCCAAAGATGATGAAGTATTGATAAAAGTGCATGCAACTACCGCAACTTCCGGAGACTGCAAAGTGCGGAGCGCTAAACCCTTTGCTGCCAGGTTATTCTTTGGCTTAAAAAAACCGAGAATCGGAATATTGGGATCCGAACTGTCAGGCGAAGTGGAAGAGGCAGGCAAAGACGTCACATTATTTAAAAAAGGTGATCTGGTACTTTGCGGAACAGGAATAGAACTGGGAGCGAATGCCGAATATATCTGCCTGAAAGAAGGAGCGGCAATCGTTATCAAGCCGCTGAACATGACTTTCGAAGAAGCCGCTTCTGTTCCTTTCGGGGCCACGACTTCCTTATTCTTTCTACGGGATAAAGGGCATATCCGGAAAGGGCAAAAAGTGCTTATCTATGGTGCCTCCGGTGCACTCGGCACTTATGCGGTGCAGCTTGCCAAATCCTTTGGCACAGAAGTTGCAGCAGTCTGCAGCACAAAAAATGTGGAGCTTGTGAAGTCCCTGGGGGCTGATCACGTGTTTGATTACACCAAAGAGGATTTCACCAAATCCGGAGAGACCTACGATATCATTTTCGATACGGTAGGAAAGACGTCGTTTTCAAAATGTAAAAGCTCTCTCAAGGAAAATGGGATCTATCTGAATCCAGTGACAGAAAAGAATAAGGGCTGATTCTGCTGTCAGCCCTTATTCCTCATTATTTATTGACTGTTAAATTTTCGATTTCTTTAAGCATCTCATAAGCCCCTTCAGACTTATTGGAGCAAACAACGATGGTAAGGTCTTGGTCCGGATAATGGACAGAACGATAATTCACGCCTGGGTCATAGCCCATTTGAATATATTTCACGACATCCTGTCCGTTCGATTCCATATATCCGCCATAGCCATAATAGATATCTTCTGTCACATTTTCTTGAGGAGACAGCAATAGGCGAGTCATTTCTGCTGACAGCAGCTTCCCATTCCTTAATGCTTCCCAAAAGATCCCCATATCACTTGCAGTGACATAGGCGCCGCCATCAGGACCACCTTTTGCCGGCAGCGAATAAATATTTGATTTCCACGTGCCATCAGGTTTTTTTATATACCCGGTTGCAGCGTTCGCGGGTATTTCATCTATTGAAAAGTATCCTGAATCAATCATCCCCGCTGTCTTGAATATATTTTTTTCAATATAGTCCGTGAAGTTCATGCCACTGATGTGCTCTATAACCAGGCCTAGGATAATATACCCCGTATTGTTGTATTCAAAAGGACTGCCGGCTTTTTCCTGCATTTTTTCATATTGAAACATTGGCAAAAAGTCCTTTGCATTGCGAACCCGGTACATCGGCAGGGATTCCCAAAGCTCTTCATAATCATCCATTTCATCTTCGTCGAAATAATCTGGAATACCCGATGTATGTGTCAATATATGACGGATGGTGATTTCTTCATCAAAATGAGGGAAATCGATATCCAGACTGTCGATGATTTTTGTGTCAAATGTAATTTTTCCTTCTTCCACCAATTTGCAAATCGCAATAGATGTGAAAATCTTGCTCCCGGATGCAATTGAAAATCGGGTATACGGCTGATTTATAATTCTATCTGGATAGTTTGCATAGCCAAAGCTCTCTGACATGATTGCCTTGCCACTCTTACTTGCGTAAATGCTCCCCGAAAAATGTATTTCCTGCTGTTTTATTGCTACGCTATTCCAATTCAATTGTGTATTCATATTTAATTCCTCCTGAATGTGTTTTTGCAAAGATTTAAATGCCTCTTTCAAAACACATTCAGTTAGCTTCTTCACATTTGATAACGAATCATGCGGCACTCCTCCTTCCATTTTTAGGATAGCACTTAGAGCGAATATTTTCAAAAATACAATAATTTTGTATATATTTTTTGGAGAAAATAGAATCACAACAAAGTTTTAAATCCGACGACCTCGTAGGCAAGTGTGGAAAATCAGGTATCTGCTTAATAATAAGACTGTCGGTACTCCTATCAGAGAGGGGTACAGGCAGCTGTTCTTTCTATTAAAATAACTCCCGCGCCAGCAGACGATAGACATCCAACCGTTTTTCCTGCGAATGCGGAATGCTGCAGATCATGGCTTCTTCGAATCCGTATTCCTGCTGTTCCCGCTGCAATTGGTCTGCGACGTCTTTGGCGGAACCGACCAGATGGATCTTGCGGCTTGCCTGGATTTGCATGCGGTCCATTTCGGTGAGCGCCGAATTTTGCGCTTGCTCGGGTGTCAGGAGTGGCATGATGCGGCCTTTCATTAACATCAGGCGCGCAATGTCCTGTGGCAATGCTTCGTATTCGGCTTCTTCGGCTGTTTCAGCCGTTGTGACCAGATACGATACCGAAATTTCGGGTTTTTCCATGAAGGCGGAAGGCGTGAAATTACTTCGATACGCGTCCAGGATTTCGTTCGACATGCTGCCCTGGAAAAACTGGGCAAACGAATAGCCGACACCCATTCGACCCGCTTCGAGTGCGCTGTTGCCGCTTGAGCCGAGTAGCCAGGCTTCAGGCAATTGGATGTTTGTCGGAACGGCGAGGGTTTTATTGTACATATTATCTTGAGGTGTTTCGTCGTTGATCAGCTTCAACGCTGTGTCGAATTTCCCGTACATGTCGTCCGTCATCGGTCGGCGTCCCTGAGACAAGGGTAGATGGAACTGTGGTCGCCGCCAGGTGCGCGTCCCACGCCGAAATCGATGCGGCCCGGCGCCAGCGCGCTCAATGTTTTAAAGACCTCCGCCAGCTTCAAAGGCGAATAATGCATCATCATCACGCCGCCGGTGCCGATTCGGATATTCTCCGTTTTGGCGGCTAGGTAAGCGGCAGTGACTTCAGGCGCTGAGCTGGAAAATGCGCCGGAGCCGTGATGCTCCGCCATCCACATCCGGCTGTAGCCTAAATTGTCGGCGAGAACCGCGAGTTCCACCGCTTTTTGTATCGCCTCTTCCGCCGTGTTGCCTGACGTAACGGGCGCTTGGTCCAATACACTTAGTTTCATCTATATAACTTCCTTTCTTTACCTGCAACTTTGCATATAGAGGAGTATAGCAGGCGATCCAGGGGAAATCATTTTTTCTGTCTCAGGTTTTATTGCGATGGAAATAAAATCTAAACTTGTGAATCTTTATGTGCTGAACTTCCGTATAATAAAATCGACGGAGACGATTGCGCGTGTAAGAATCGGTTTCTCTCCGACTATCCGCGAAAGGCCTGATTTAATGTTTACCATCACATTTGTAATTTTCCTCTTTTTTATCCCGATCGCTTGGTTTATCTGGACCAGCGTGAGCATTAAAACTGGCAAAATCGATAAACCGAAGTGGAAAGTGCCTTTGGCCATCTTATTGGCATTGCTTCTTGGCAGTATCGCCGTGAATTATTATCTTTCCGATACTTACCAGCTTGCCTTTTTCCAGAATGGGTTTGAAAGTACGGTTGCGCTGATCATCGCCGGGGCGCTGCTGGTGATGATGCTGATCGTCAACATCATCGTCAGCTTCTTCTTCAAAGGTGCGCCGAAATCGGTCCATAATCCGAAAGCGGTATGGATTGTTGGCGGCGTTTTGTGCACGACGATGCTGTTTTTCACGATGTGGGTCTATCCGTTCGCCGAAAAAGTTTCCTATATCCAAAAAGTCGAAAAGGCGCTGGATACGGCGGAACAGCGGCAGGAAGGTGAGGAAATCACGGTCGTGTTCATGAGTTCCGAGAAGAACTGCGTGCGGACCAACACTTCGAATTGCCGATCCGTTTCGTATAAAAACACCTTTTTCCTCAAAAATAATTTAGATGTCCAAAAAGAGGTACAGGTGCAGATCCGTGCGCTGGACGTTGAAGAGAAAGAACTGGAAGTCGTCGAATCGGACATCATGACGCTCGAGGCAGGCGAATTGAAGCTGCTCGAGACGGAGGAATCCTCTGACGAGTCGAGCATCTGGAGCCGCCATTCCTTTGAAACCGACGTCCGCACCCATTCCTACGAATCGATTTACAGGTATCGCGATGCTGAATAATTAAAACGGCCGTGCCGGAGACATTTCTGTTTCCTGCAGGGCCGTTTCTTTATTCCATTATTTCTCCGCTTCCCGCGCAGCCTTGACACTATTCGGGTCGAAGAATTTATCGACCAGGTCGTAGATGGTGATGAGTTCGTAGAGTATCTTGAATTCCGGCGGGAACAGGGTCGGGTGCAGCGCGTCGCTGGTCGAGATGCCTTTACTGTCTTCCCAGAAGAAATCGGTGATGATCTTTAATTGTGCCTGATGGGTTTCGCGGTCGTAGGCATTGGAATTCTGCAGGTCGTCCGCGAGTTCAGAAACAGCTTGCATGATGATGTTGCGCTCGGCTTGCGACCACTTGATGCTTTGAAACGGGATGCGAAGCAGGGCATCGAGATGGAATTCCAAATTATGCAGAAAGAGCAATTGCCGTTCCGCCATGCGCAACTCCGTTTCCCGGTCACGGACGCGGGGATACAGGCTGAAATCGTCGCGATGGTAATGGATTAATTTCTCCGTCTTCCTGATCTCCGTCGTCAAGCGTTTCACGAGTTCCTGATCTTCCTGCAGGTTCGCGTCGCCGTCAAAAAGGATCGTGTGGAAAGTGTGCTCGAGCATCGTGCCGGCGCGTTCGCTGATGCTTTGGATGCTTTTCAGGATATCCGCCCGGTAATTCGGCGGGAAAACGAGCATGTTGACGGCGGTGGACACGAGCAGGCCGACCGTCGTGGTCCCCAGTCGAATAAAGAAGGAGACCAGCACATGATCATGGATCACTTCGATCATGGCGACGGACGTCAATGTAGCAACAAGCAGGCCGGCGTGCAGCTTGAGCCGGTAACAGACCAGAATCGTGGCGACCGCCGCGAGTGTATAGGTAATCGGGGCGTTGCCGAAAAGTGTGATGAAGAGCACGGCGAATGCGGAACCGATGGCAGAGGCAGGGAACCGCACGAGTCCTTTTTTTATCGAATCGCTGACGGTCGGCTCAACCGTCACGATGGCCGTGATGACCGCGAAGACAGGCGGCCAGCCGAACCAGAGGCAGATCGTCGCTGTCAGAAAGATGGCTATACCGGTTTTCAGAATCCGGCTGCCGTTGAAATGAAAGGATCGCATAATGAGGGAACCATCCTTTTCTTATATGTAGTATTTTCACTGTATTCCAGTATATCATCCATTTCTGCTTGCGCTGCAATGTAATTTTTGTTGGGGGAAGTGGGTGAAGGGGGAATTGGCAGCTGGTGGGGAGCGGAAATTGGCTGCTGCCGGCTTGCTGCGGATAAATCGCGTTTAGGCGCGGATAAAACGTCTCTAGCCGCGGATAAATGCCTGCTAGGCGCGGATAAACGTCGCCCAGGCGCGGATAAACTGGAAATCAAGCAGATGAACCTTGAAAAATCTCGTTTTCCATACCAAAATCCGCCTCTTT
>NZ_PJBO01000080.1:0-30414 GCF_002836425.1 Planomicrobium sp. MB-3u-38
TGCATCACTTATGTTGTAGGATATTAATAAACATCTATTTGAATATTCTTTTTTTAATAATATTTTATTTTATCGTGAGCAGCTAATCATGCCTTCAAGGGAATTATGCGCCTTACTGACCATATCCAATAATTTGGAGAGTGATACTGATGAAGCCCATTCGCTTTTTTATCTATGTTTCTGCGTTGATGAGTGTGTTGCTGCTTGCCGGGTGCTTAGCTGTCAAGATTCCCGCAGCTCCTGTTTCAGTGGACACAGTTTTTGAAACAAGAAATACGACACCAGCCATCCCTGGCTTTTCCCGGACACGGACCGTATCGTTATCAGCAGTGGGTGACATTTTGATCCACGGCACAGTATATGATTCAGCCAAAACCGAGGACGGATATGATTTTATCCCCATGTTCGAGAAAGTTAAACCGTTTCTGGAAAATCCCGATATCACCATTGCCAACTCGGAAAGCATCATAGGCGGAGCTGAAATTGGTTTATCCAGCTATCCTTCGTTCAACAGTCCTTATGAAGTTGGTGACGCTTTGAAAGACGCCGGTGTTGACGTTGTCGCTATGGCGAATAACCACACGCTCGACCGTGGAATTTCCGCCATTGAAAACGCCGCCAGTTATTGGGATTCAATCGGGATGATCCGGACAGGTTCTTACTTTTCAAAGGAAGAACGTGATGAAACAGCAGTCATGACTGTGAATGATATTACATTCTCTTTTCTGTCGTACACCTATGGTACGAACGGAATAGCTACTCCTGCCGGCAAAGATTATCTGGTGAACAGGATTGATAAGGAATTGATCAAATCAGATCTTCAGCATGCAAAAGAACATTCGGAAGTTGTTGTGCTGAATTTACATTTCGGTGATGAATATCAGCCATTCCCTAACACTTACCAGACGGACATCGCCCAATTCGCTGCTGAAAACGGGGCAGATATCATCCTTGGCCACCACCCGCATGTGCTGCAGCCGCCTGCTTGGATCGAAACATCTGACGATCGGCGGGTTTTCGTCATTTATTCGCTTGGCAATTTCCTGTCAGGGCAAAATGAAATAGCGAGGCAAATTGGCACTATTTTTTCAATTGAAGTGGAAAAGAAAAGCGGACCTGATTCTTCTGAAATCACATTGAAGCACCCTTCCTTCACCAATACTTTTGTTAAAAACAAAGACTATAGCTGGTTTGAAATCGACTTGCTGAAAAATGTCCATCCGGATTTGAACGAAGAAGCCAAAACACATTTGTCAACCTGGATCAATGATTTGGAGTTTATTGAATGAACCGTAATACTTTCCACTACTATTCCAGAAGAAGACAGGAGGATTTTATGAAACACGAATGGCGAAAAGCTGAAAAGGAATTGTATCTGCCGCAAACTTCCCCGGTCCTGGTTCAAATTCCGAAGCAGCGTTTTTTCATCATTCAAGGAAAAGGTGATCCGAATGGAGAGGAGTTCGCGAAACGGGTGGAAACGCTTTATTCATTGGCCTATGCCATTCGCATGATGCCTAAGAACGGTTTCATCCCTCCTGGTTATTTTGACTATACAGTTTATCCGCTTGAAGCAGTTTGGAGTTTAACTGATAGAGGGCAGAGGATGGATACGCTTGATAAAAATGAGTTCCTGTATAAATTGATGATCCGCCAGCCCGATTTTGCCGACAACGGCACAATACTCAAGGCTTTTGAAATCGCCGGCCGCAAAAAGCCCCGTGAGTTATTGGATGAAGTGATGTTCGAAGAAATTGAGCAAGGAATGTCAGTGCAGATCCTGCATGTCGGTCCATATGATGAAGAACCCGTATCTTTTGAAAAGATAAGCCGCTTTCTTGAAGAAAACGGATATCAGCGCAGCAGCAAGAAACATCGTGAAATCTATTTGAATGATTTCCGTAAAACTGCCGCTGCCCGTTTAAAAACTGTTCTGCGCTGCCAGATAGAAAAAATCTCACCATAAAAAGCCGGGTCAAATTTGACCCGGCTTTTCTGATCCAAGCGCCGCCCATATTACTTTGTATTCGATTTGCCGCTGAAAAATCCTATCCCACCGCCAAGAATAACACCGATTGCTATTCCAACAGCCAAATTATCCATTGCCAGCCCAATGACGATGCCGAGTGCGATTCCGACGCCCATACCAAGCGTCGTATTAGATTTTTCCACTATTAAAATCCCCCTTCTGCTATTACTCAATGCATTATTTACGCATCAATTCATGGAAAGTTTCTATTTTCAGGATAATAAAAGAAAAAACCGCTGCAATTAAGCTGAGCGGCTTTCTCCGGCTAAGCCGGGTGTCTTTTTGAAATTATCATCTTTCCGGAAATTCCCCATTACTTCCATCGTTTCATTGATGCTGACAAAGGCGTTGGGATCGATCGATTTGATCAACGGACGTACAAATGCCAATTCATAACGGGAAATCACTGTGTAGAGAACCTTGACTTTATTGCCTGAATAAGCGCCTTCGCCATCCGTTACGGTAATGCCCCGGTATAGGCTTTCAAGCAATTTGTTCTTAACTTCATCACCTTTGCCGGTAACGACCATGAGGCTGAGCTTGATATGGCGTGTATGGATCCGGTCAACCACTAGGCCTGTGATATAAATCGATGCCATCGTATACATCGCGAGTTCCCATGAAAAAATAAACCCCGATATGAAGACGACCATACTATTTAGTGAAAAGACCATAAATCCAAGCGGTATATCGCGTTTCATCGTCAACAGTAATCCGACAACATCAAAGCCGCCTGTCGATCCATAAAAGCGGATGATGAAACCGACGCCGATGCCAACCAGCACCCCGCCGAATACGGACGACAGCAAAGCGTCTTCGGTCACTTTCATAACCGGAATGTACAGCATCGAGATTGAAGTGACAGCAACAGAGTAGATGCTGTTTGCGATAAACAATTTGCCCAGCTTCATCCAACCAAGAATCAGGATCGGGACGTTCAAAATGATCAACCAGATCCCCGCGTTGACAGGCGTCATTAAACTGAAAATCATCGCTACCCCTGTAATTCCGCCTGACAGGATTTCATGGGGCAATAAAAACATATTGAATGCGAATCCGAGTAAAACGGATCCCAGAAAAATAATTAACGCGCTATAAACTTTATCCATACAAATTCCTCGTTCCTTTAATAAGATCATTGCCTTTGAAGGCCAATAAAAAAAGCCGCGCAGCTGTCTGCAGACTTTTTGGCAGTGCATGACATGTAACACTTTCCTGACACAATGTTTCAAATTATAGGCAAAGCTGATGTGCTTTGCAAGCTTTACCGTTCAAACTTTCACAGGTTTTTTTATAAGCGGTTTTTCAGGGCATTAAGACATATGGAGTTTCCATTTAACAGGTTTACCAACTGTTCGTTGCAGGAGAAAATGGTTGAAATACAGAATAGGATTCATAGACCTGATTAAGTATTCAGGAAGTTTTCACATTCCCTTTTTACTGCAGATTACCCAGATCCATCACAATATACTGATACCCCCTTTTTCAGAAAGCGGATGTTTCGAGCCAAAGGAGGCAAACGATATGGACCCATTGCTGGTTCTTGAAAATCTTCAAAATGTAAAACCTGTATTCCAGCCGATTGTCAGTGCTGTCAAACATACCATTATCGGATACGAAGTGCGTGGCAGGTTCAAACACAACGGCGAGTGGCTAAGCCTGGGTCATTTTTTTCAGAATCCGGATGTGCCGGATGAGTTTAAAGTTGAAGTCGATACCCACCTCCTTAAGCTGGCGATGGCCGAAATGCTGGATAACGGCAACGGCTGCAGACTATTTCTCTACCGCGATGCCAAGCAATTGCTGCTTAATGGCGGTGAGGAATTCATCAGTACACTGCAGGAATTTGAAGCAAAAGGATTTTCCCTTAAGCGGATCGTACTGGAAATCACAGAGCACGCATTCGAAGAGGATTTTGAATCCCTCAATCACCTTTTGCTGTATTACAAAACCTACGGAATCCAAATAGCTGTCGATCACGTGGGTGCCAAAAGCTCCAACATTGACCGCATCCGTCAATTAAAACCTGATATCCTGAAAATCGACACGACAGTCATCCGCACCAATCGGCCGGATGTTTTCCAGGATATCGTCTATTCCCTTTCCCTGCTGGCACGCCGCATAGGCGCCAAGCTGTCCTACGAACATATCGAAGACGATTATCAGCTTCAGTTTGCGTGGAAACATGGGGGCCATTATTACCAGGGGTATTACCTGGCAAAACCTGATTTCAATCTGCTGTCCAATAATTCACTTCAGGTAAATGTGGGCGAAAGCATACAAAACTTCATCGACATGGAAAAATCATTATTGGCAAAATGCCTTGAATTTTCAATTGCATGCGAAGATATCTTGAAAAAGGCGGCCCCGGGATGGTCTGGTCCAGAGTATGCAGATGACTTTTTGAAACTATTGGAAGGACCGTTTGACCGTGAAAGTTTCAGGATGTATATCTGCAATTCCAATGGCCAGCAGATTTCTTCCAATTATCAAAAACGGGGAGATTACTGGCAAATTGAAGCTGAACATAAAGGCTCCCATTGGGCTTTCCGTCCTTATTTCCTCGAAAACATCATGCGAATGAAAAAATGGTCCAAAGGAATTTTATCTGATACGTACTCAGATATTGAGACCGGCGATATTGTCCGTACTTTCAGCTATCCTTTGTCTGCGGACAGTTTTCTTTTTATCGATATCAGCAGCGGTTTCCTATACGACAATGATTACCTGCTGCGTCAATAAACGAATGGTTTATTGTTCCCATGCATCAGGGTAAAGAAAGGTTATCAGCCAAGAAGGTGGGATCATTATGCGCATGTCCTGTATGGGAAGTTTGATCATATCCATCATACTGTCCGTTATCCTGACGATTATACTGAACCTGTTGTTCTTCTAGAGCCGCAGTAAAAATATTCTTCCACATGAAGCCGCTTCTTCCGTTAAAGGAAGTGGCTTTTTGTATTTTTCATGTAATATCCGAGCACGAATTCAGCATCTCCTGAAAACTTATTGCATAATAGATTCCAGAAAGGGTGTTTCATTTGGAAAAATATCGCATCAATCAGAAGAAAGGGTTGGAATTCGGTCTGTACACCTTGGGCGACCATATTCCAGATCCACACACTAAAGAGAGAATACCCGCCGGCCAGCGACTGCATGAAATTATTGAGTTGGCAAAGCTTGCTGACGAAGCTGGACTGGACTTTTTCAGTGTCGGTGAAAGCCATCAGGAGTATTTCACAACACAGGCCCATAGCGTTGTGCTCGCCGCCATCGCGCAAGCAACAAACAATATCAAGATTGCAAGCTCTTCCACCATCATATCCACATCCGATCCGGTTCGTGTGTTTGAAGATTTTGCAACGATTGACCTTATCTCCAATGGGCGTGCAGAACTGGTAGCCGGAAGGGCATCACGTATCGGCCTGTTTGAACTGCTCGGCTATGACATCCGTTATTATGAAGAATTATACGAAGAGAAATTCGAGTTACTGCTGAAAATCAGCCAGGAAGAATCGCTCGATTGGAACGGCCGTTTCCGATCACCTCTGCGTGATGCTGAAGTGATTCCTCGTCCTCACGGCGGTACGATGCCAATTTGGCGCGCTGTCGGCGGCTCACCGCCAAGCGCCATTAAAGCCGGACATGCGGGTGTTCCGATGTTCCTGGCAATGCTGGGTGGACCTGCGGTAAGTTTCAAGCAAACCATTGATGCATATCGCGAAGCGGCTGACGAAAACGGCTTCGACTCCGCCGCTCTGCCCGTTGCCACTGCCGGCTTTTTCCATGTGGCTGAAACTAGCCAGCAGGCTCTTCAGGAATATTATCCCCATATCAATGAAGGGATGAAAGTGACAAACGGCCGTGGTTTTCCTGAATATCAATTCATGCACGGTGCTGACAGCCAGAGTGTCATGAATATCGGCAGTCCTCAACAAGTCATTGAGAAGATACTCTATCAGTACGAATTATTCGGCCATCAGCGCTATATCGGCCAAATGGATTTCGGTGGCGTACCTTTCGATCGTCTCATGAAGAATATCGAAATCATCGGCAACGAAATTTTACCGGCCATCAGAAAATATACAGCACAAAAAGAAGATTGAAAAAGGCTGTCCGGAAAACTCCGGACAGCCTTTTCTCAATCAACAGCACTTATTCTTCGCCTTCCGCTTCCAGCTTCTCGATATATTCATTAAGTTTATCCTGTTCTTCATCACTGATTACCGGAAACTGCGGATCCAGTTCGGATAAAAGATTATTCATGACTTCCGCTATTATATACCTTGAATATTGCTCATTGTCGGCAGGAAGCACGTACCAAGGCGCATGCTCTGTCGAAGTGTGGTTCAGCATATCTTCGAAAATTTCCTGATAATCATCCCAATGTTCGCGTTCTTCCACATCACTGAATGAGAACTCCCAGTTTTTCTGAGGATCTTTCATTCGCTCCAACAATCGTTTACGCTGCTCTTCTTTTGATACGTTGAAGAAAAACTTCACTACGGGAAAACCATTCTCGCTTAAATACCGTTCAAAATCATTGATCTGGCGAAAACGGGTTTCCCATATTTTTTCGTCTATAAGTTCATCCGGCAACGGCTCTTCTCCAAGGATATCATGGACTCTCGGGGCGATCACTTCTTCATAATGTGAACGATTCAAAATTCCGATCTCCCCTCGCGCCGGCAGGCCATCATGGATGCGCCAAAGGTAATCATGGCCCAGCTCTGTTTCAGAAGGCTTTCCAAGTGTCAATGTCTTCAAACCCTGTGCATTCAAATTCGAAAATATATATGAAATCGCTTCATCTTTGCCTGCCGCGTCCATTGCCTGCAGGACAACCAGGATGCCTTTTTCTTCTTCGGCATTCAACTTCAAATGCAGATCCTTTAACTTCTGGACCGCCTTTGGAATCAATTCCTTTTCAAGCTCTTCAAGATCATGGTCCTTATTATCAGCAGTGCCAAAACCTTTCAGCTTTATATTTTCGTCAGGTTTGATCCGATATTTGTCGATATTCATCTTAAAGCCCCCATCCTAATTTACTGATAACCGTATGACTCCCCCACTTTTCGATTCGTCAGTGGAGCGTCTCGATTCAATCGATTGTAAAACTGGAAAAGAACCGTTTCACAGCAACCAGCATCTGCGATGGTTCCATTCCAGTGCCTCATTATCTTTTCAAATTGCCTGCTTTGCCTTTTGCCATGCGCAAGCCGGATTTCAGCATATTCCTCAACCCTTTGACGGGTCTGATATGGCTGCCTGTCTGCCAGGAAATCCACTCCAGAGCTGTCAGGCACAGAAGCAGCCATATCAGGCCAGCTATGTAACCAGCCGCGACATCGCTGGGGAAATGAGCGCCAAGATAGATGCGGCTCGTGCCGATCAACACGACCAGCACAGCAAGGCTAATGGAAACTGCCCATTTAATCCACTCTTTTTGTGGCCCTCTGATAATCAGGAATATGACAAAACCGTAAAAGATCAGCGAGCCCATTGAATGGCCACTTGGAAAACTGAAACCGACCGCATCAATTTCCTCATTGATCGACGGGCGTTCCCTGCCGTAGAAATGCTTAAGAAGAGTAGTCAACAGGCCACCCCCGCCAACTGCTATGATGAAGAACAGAGCTCCCCATCTGTCTTTCCCCTTGAACCATAAGGCCAAAACGATGATCAATGACAGCGTCCCCAGAAACCAAACTGATCCCAATTCAGTGATAAAAACCATTATCATATCCATGGCTTGGCTTTGATTCACCAGTATAAGCTTTATGATAAAGCTGTCGAATAAACCGAATTCCTGGCTCATCACCTCATCTGCCAGTTCTGCAAACAAGACGATGAATAGGCCAGCAATCGCTAATCCACTCAATAACAACAACAGCGCTATGCCGACTTTCGTGTTTTCTTTAACCACCAAACCGCTCCTCGCATCCTTTTTATACCTATTCATACCCGGATTAAGGCTTCATTAGTCCCTAATTCAACGAAAATAGAAAAAGCCGCGGATATAAACCGGCGGCTTTTCCTTTCATATTTAATTGGATGGACGGTATGCCGTCAACGGGATGTCTTCATAATCTTCGGGATTGAGGTCATTCACTGAACCATCAGCAACGCCTTCTATGATCGCGGAAAGTCCACGCTCGACAGATTTGGATAATTGACCTTTTTCTTTCTGGCCCATGATCTGTGTCTGTCCTCTGACTTCAAACAGGACCGTCCCGCTGCCATTCAGCGCATAAGAACCAAGTGCAGTTCCTGGAAGATCTAGGCCCTGTGAATAAAGCGAGATATTCGTGAATTTCGATTCACCGTACGACTGCAGCTCGTTATAAGCCAATAGATTTAACTGGCGTGAAAAATCATAATCGTAGGTGTCAGCGTATTCAGCGTATTTCGAACCTTCAGGCGTGTTTGGATCTGGAACGAATTGGGCTGACAATGACAATGTCACCGGATCTGGCGTGCCATCGACGTAATAGAGTCCTTGGTGGTGGAGATCGACGAACACGTCGACTTCGCCAAATTCATCCTGCAGGGATTTATAGACGTCACGGGAAGTTTGCGACTCTGGAGTAATGAACCAGCCTGGCTGATTCGAAGCACCAGGGAAATCCGCAGCTTCCGGCACATAATCCAAATCAGGGTTGAAATCCCGGTTTACATCAAAGCCTGGATTGGCAGCATAATCATAACTTTGACTGACGCCGCGGTCATAATAATTCCAGGACGGTGATGCCCCAGATAATTGTGGATATGCATCGACCACATCCGACCAGGTCATGCTGTTGCGGCGTTTATCCGCCTCGGATGCATCAGGATTCATCATCGGCATGAAGACGATAGTCACTTCTTCAAGAAGCTCTTTGGTTTGTTTGGAATTATTGGAAAGGCTCTTCAGTAAGTTGAGAATTGCGACTGTCCCTGTTTTCTCATTACCGTGGATTTCACTCTGGATCAACAGGACTTTATCGCCTGTACCGACTCTGGCTGTGTAGATGTCAAGGCCATTGAATGATTGCCCCGCCACTTCCACTTGAACTGCGCCTTTGCTTTTCGCTTCCAGCTGCAGCAACGTTTTAGTCAATTCCGCATGATCGATAAATCCTGAAATTCCGTAATCATGATGATGCGTATCCGGCTTCGCTTCATTTTCAACCGCGTAAACCGGCATCGCCAGTGCCGTGCATAATCCCAAAACGCCCAATGTACCCGCCCAATTCTTTTTCAATAAAACCCGCTCCTTTTCCCAACTTATTATTTGTGCATCTTTAGATTTTTACGCTTCCTTTCCTTATGTGACTTAAATTTAAATCAGCATAGCAAAGAGAATTTTAATTGTAAATGTATTTTGAATTTTCAATTCTTTAGTAATGGATATTTTATTTTTTCTAATTTTTTGCAGGACTATAGTACAAGACGCCCCTAATTAATTCGACTCTTTAAACACTTACTTCGTAGTTCGAAGTAATTAAAGAGATGAAATGACTAGTTTTCACAGTCTTATGAAATGCGCTATCAATATCAAGCATATATAATTGAATAAATATTGAGCAGCAGGGAGTGTCGAACAGTGGAAAAGAAGATTCGCCCTTTAACGATAGAAGATCTGCCGAAACTGAAAGCAATGGAAACCGGTATCGATGACGATTACGTGATCCGTGTATTCGACCGAATTTCGACGGGGAACAATAAACTTTTCGGACTTTTTGCAAACGATCAATTAGTCAGTGTGGGCGGCTTGTCAATATTCGCCAAACAATATGCGATGCTCGGACGCATGCGCAGTGATCTCCGCTTCCGCGGCAATGATTTATCAACCAGTTTAATGTCTCAGGTGCTGGATGAAGCTTTCAAGCTCCCTGACATAAAATGGGTCGGCGCCAATACACAGGAAGAAAATATCCCTGCCCAGCGTGTGCTGAAAAAAATCGGTCTCGCTGAGAAGCATATCAGCTACGGGGCGTCGGCTTCAAATATTTCTTCACTGAAAAGCGGCGGCACTCCCTGGGAGAGACTGGAGGATGTGTCAATGAAACGACAATGGCTTCGCAAATTATTCGTTGAATCCTCTGCTGTTTTTCCTTATGAATGCTATTATCCATTCCCGGCTTCCGAGGAAATGTTTGAAGATAGACAAATTGCCGATTGGAATTTTTTTGTGAATCCCAAAGGAGATCGGGTTTTGATTACTAAGAAAGATTTCAAAAAATATTATTACTTGCACGCAGTCTATCCGTTTGACGATTTGATGGATCAGCCGGGTCTTTGGGAAACAATCTCGCTTGCCCAGGAACAGCTGGCTTCGAAGCTCCGGAAGGACGCACATGTATGGATGGATTTAACAAAGCAGCAAGCTTCCACACTGCCTGATGGCCATCCTTTTAATCTGCCATCGCCCTGGATGCTTTTCGGCAAAGGCAGATAGCGATAATTATGTAACGGATTACATTACTGTATTTTCTGAAATTTTAAAAGGGGGTTATTTTATTGAAATTGGGCGTATTCACCGTCTTGTTCTCCGATAAAAACTTTGACGACTTGTTAAGCCACGTGTCCTCAAAAGGCATAGAGGCGATTGAACTCGGAACGGGAGGCTATCCTGGGGATTCTCACTGCAAAATCGATGAATTGTTAGGTAACCATGAAACACAGCAAAAGTTCAAACAGAAAATCAGTGAGCATGGATTGATGATCAGCGCTCTAAGCTGCCATGCCAATCCGCTCCACCCACAGAAAAAAATTTCTGATGCAGCAGATGAGGTGCTTGTTAAAACTATACAGCTCGCATCTGAACTTGGCGTGCCCGTCGTCAATACATTTTCCGGGTGTCCGGGAGACCATGAAAACGCCCTCTATCCCAACTGGCCGGTGGCTGCATGGCCAAATGATTTCCAGGAAATCCTGAAATGGCAATGGGAACAAAAAATAATTCCTTACTGGAAAGAGAAAAATGACCTTGCAGAGTCATTGAATGTGAAAATAGGCTTGGAACTTCACGGAGGTTTTTCTGTACATACTCCTGCCACTTTACTGAAACTGCGGCAGGCATGTGGTCCTGCAATCGGCGCCAATCTGGATCCCAGCCATATGTGGTGGCAAGGTATTGACCCCGTTGAAGCCATAAAAATTCTTGGGCGTGAAGATGCCATCCACCACTTCCATGCAAAAGATACCATCATCGACCAGGAAAACATGAACCGGAATGGCCTGACTGATATGACAGACTATTCAGCGATGCGTGACCGTGCTTGGTATTTCCGTACAGTCGGGTTTGGGCATGACCAAAAAACGTGGGCTGATATCATCAGTACATTGCGGCTTTACGGCTACGATTATGTTGTAAGCATCGAACATGAAGACGGATTGATGTCTGTTGAAGAAGGATTTACTAAAGCCGTTGAGACTTTAAAACCTGTAATGGTGAAGGAATCGGTTGGAGATATGTGGTGGACTTGAATGATTCTATTGAAAAAACCGTTTGCCATTTTATTTATGGCAAACGGTTTTTTGTGAAGAATGAATTTTATTTTACATCTCAAGTTAAGCAATGAAGAATGATCTTCACCTCATTACACTGCCGCCGGAAATCTTCACTGACTCGCCCACAATATTCGCCGCCGCATCAGTCAGCAGAAATGCTATCGTATTCGCCACTTCCTCGGGTGTGGAAATGCGACCTGACGGAATGCTGTTTGCCGCTTCTTCCATTCCCTCTTCAAAAGTGACGCCCTTCCGCTCGGCTTTTCGGCGTATGCTGTTCCGCGCCATTTCCGTATCGACATATCCCGGACACACTGCATTCACGCGGATTCCGTGTTCAATCGCTTCAAGCGCCATTGACTGTGTCCAGCCGACCACCGCAAATTTACTTGCCGCATAAGCCGTATTGCCATGGGTCCCCCTCAAACCTGAGAGACTCGCAAGATTGACAATGTCCCCTTCTTTCCGTTCCATCATTTTTTTATAAATCTCCTGTGTTAACAGGAATGTGGATTTGTAATTGACATTCATCAGTTTCTCAATAAATTCTTCATCCAGCTCTTCAACTGTCCTGCCGCCGGCGACGCCGGCAGAATTGACAAGTCCATTTATAAAGCCATGTGCCTTTTCCGCATCGGCGACAAGTTTTGACCTGTCTACTTTTTTTGTGAGATCTGCAGGCAGAACTGTAACATTTTCTTCAGCTGTTATTCTTTCCAGCTCACCGGCAAGCCCTTTCAATTTCCCTTCATTTCTTCCGGTAATCGTCACTTTTGCTCCCATACCGGCAACCACTTTGGCCGTTTCATACCCAATTCCACCTATAGCGCCTGTAATCAAAATATGTTTATGCGATAAAGCATCTTTCGCGAATAATGACATGCCCACTTCTCCTCCCAAACGTTTTATGCCTATTTTCCCTTCTGAAAACAAGGCAAACCTGGAGTTCAGGAAGTTTGGTTGCGCAGTTTAAATTTGGGACAACTGAATCGATTTATTGATAAAAAACGGTTGTCTAAACATAAGAAAGCCGGCTCTTAAATAGAACCGGCCATAAATCATATGCTTAACTTCGTACTCTTTTTTTCTTCCTGTCCGCCTCTATGCGATAAACAAGATATCCTACTCCTAAAACACCTATGACACCGAAAATAAGTGAAGCAGCATCATAACGGCCGCTGAAAAAACTTACAGCAAGGCTTCCAAATACCAGTATCAACAATAACCAATGGCTGTATTTACTCAAAAATTGCAACATCACAGATCACTGCCTCTCCTATAATCATCTTACCGCCCACAGCCGTTTGGCATGGAACTTCTCCAAATACTCATCTATGATACGGCGATGGCTCTTTACGATGCGCTCAGGCAATTCATCAGGATAAAAAAATTCAAAACTGAGGGATTCCAGTTCATCCACGGTCAATACCCCGTGATGTGTTTCAGCAAAATAAGCTGTAGTGACCACGAAATATTCATCCCCGTTTTCAGCTCTTACAAAATGATTCGGTCCTGAATAGACATTAATGAGTTTCAAATCATTTACCACCAGTCCCGTTTCTTCAAACACTTCTCTCTTTGCGACATCCTCTGTCGATTCGCCGAGTTCCATCAACCCTCCGGCCAATCCCCATGCGCCTTTCGGAAATCGTCTTTCCTCCAGCAACAGCCGGCCAAGTTCATCTGTGATCACTGCCACCGCGCCGACTAATATGAGCGGTCTATGGCCGACGACTTCCCTCAACTCTTCGATGTACCCCATCTTCCTATCCCCAATACTATATACTTGCAAGCATTTGCGTACCTCCATAGTATATCCAATAAATTCCGAAAACACTCTAGCTTTTTTCCATATAAAGGAACATACTGCGTAAATATTTTTCTCTTTCTTCAAACCTCAATAAATAATGTAATTAAGAGGTATACATTTCAATATTGGGTATAAAAAAGCATCAGAGAAATTTCTTTGAAGGAGAGGAACCCAATGGTCTGGCTCAGTCTTTTTATCATTATCTGCTTTGTTCTCATCCATATATTTACGAACTATATAAAATTTCTTAGTCAAAAACCAAAAAAACGATTAATGTCCCTGGTCTCCGGAGGGTCCATAGCCTATGTCTTCCTCCATCTCGTACCTGAGTTGACACATTATCAGGAAGTAGCTGAGGAAGCTTCCCTTCCAAAGTGGATGGAGAATATCGATTACGTCACCTACATTGCCACTTTAGCGGGGCTTTCCCTTTTTTACGCAATCAACCAATTAAGTGAAAAATCCCAGGAGCATAACAAACGGCAAAAAAACATGACACGGCCAAGCAAAGATATTTTCATCCTTGAAATCTCGGCATTCGCCATGTACAACATGCTGATCGGCTATCTTCTAGTGGAACTCAGCGGAGACCATGCTCTGGATTATATAATTTATTTCATCGTGTTCTCATTTCACTTTATCGCAAATAACCGTATCCTCCATCTCACTCACGAAGATCTATATACAAAAACTGGCCGCTATATTTTAGCGGCATCCGTCTTCATCGGATGGCTCATTTACCAATTGACCCCGACCAGCGACCTGGCCATTGCATTTTTCTCAGCTTTTCTGACAGGCGGAGTAGTACTGAACATTTTGAATGATGAATTGCCTGATGAGAAAAACAATAGCTTCCCCTCATTTATTTTAGGACTTATTTTCATCACAATTTTGCTCCAATTGATTCTTTGATCCGGATAATCGTTCCGCCGGAACTAAACCTCTGGTTCTTCGTTCTATTAAACAAAGAACGGAGGTTTTAAATTGGTTTATACAATCTATCGTGCTTTTCACCTCTTATGGACCGGGTTCCTCGCATTTCTGACAGCTATTCCGATTCTGGAAAGTGGCGGTCTGGAACGCGCGGTGTTGGGTGAAACTTTTTTCCTGATGATTTGGCTGTTAGGGGCCACATTATTGTTCAGCAAGCGATTTAATGTTTATGGCATGATTTTTACCCTGGCACCTCTCGTATTCACTGCACCTGTTTTCATATTTATCCTTTCCATTTAGCTTCCATTTTTATATACTCATTTAATGGGAGTGAAGAAGATGGAATTATGGGATCTGGTAGATGGTGACAGGAACAAGCTTGGCAAGGTTCATCGACGCGGCATTGATCTGAATCCGGGCGAATATCATGTTGTTGTGGAAATAATTACAGTCAACGTGGATGGGCGGATATTACTGACGCAGCGCGATGCGGTAAAAACTTATCCATTACTTTGGGAAATCACAGGTGGATCCATTACTGCCGGCGAAACGAGTATCGAAGGCGCTGCCCGTGAACTCGAAGAAGAAACTGGCCTCGTGGCAGCTCCTGAACAATTGACTAAAATCGGTGAGTTGAAATATGGACATTATTTTCGTGACAGTTACATCTGGAAGACCGCTGACAATATCAACCCCGCTGCCATGAAGCTGCAGGCTGGTGAAGTCTGCGGCGCACAGCTTGTCACTTTTGATGAATTAGAGTTGTTGCATGAAAATGGGCAGACCGTGCCGAGTGTCCTCGAACGATGTCAGCTCTATTTTGAAGAATTGCAAAAGTTAATGATTCGATGAGAAGTCGCTTCCATTATGGGAGCGACTTTTTTAAAATTGAACCTTCCCTGTCGAACATTACACTTCCATATGCTCATTTGGAATCCAACTAAGACTGTTCAATATCATTCTCTATCTTTTCGCTATATGATGTGGGTATAAGGAGAAATTGCTGAAAATTTTTTACAAACCAATTAAAGCGGTTACATCAATTCACTTAGAAGGATGATTCCCCATGAAAAAATTACTGGCAACGCCTGTATTTATAATTATTATAATGTTGCTCGCTGCCTGCTCAGATGGACAAACTTCTTCCAGCGCAGAGCAGTTGAATGAAGGCAAGCCTGCCCCCGATTTCAAGTTGGTCGATCTGAAGGGTGAAACCCACGAGCTATCGGAATATGCGGGTCAGAAAGTATACATCAAATTCTGGGCTTCATGGTGTTCAATCTGTCTTTCGGGCATGAATGAACTGAACGAACTTGCCGGTGAAGAACCGGATTTCGAAGTATTGACAATTGTTTCACCTGACTCGAATGCCGAAAAAAGCAGCGATTCTTTTGCCAAATGGTATGAAGGGCTGGACAACACGTCAAATATCCAGGTACTGCTCGATGAAGAAGGTCCTGTTTTCGATGATTACGGTGTGATCGGCTATCCCACTTCTGTCTACATCGGTTCTGACGGCGTCATGGTCAAAAGCCAGACCGGACATGTAAGCAATGAACAGATTTATGAAACGTTTGAAAGCATTCAATAACCATGAAAGGCGGTCGACAATAATGAAGTACAAATTTCCCTTCCTTCTCTTGTTTATATTATTATTCTTAGCTGCCTGTTCCCTTCCCGGCACGTCCGGTTCATCCACGGTTTCAGATGCTGAAGGCACTACGGAAGCAAGTTCAGCTGAAAGCACCTCCCGGTTTCCGGAGAATCCGAATAAGGATCTGGATTTCGATACGGATAAACTGGAAGATATCTGGTTTGCCGGCGGTTGTTTTTGGGGTGTCGAAACCTATATGGCCCGTGTTTACGGAGTATACGACGTAACTTCCGGCTACGCCAACGGAACAACAGAAAATCCTACTTATAAGGAAGTACTATACGAAAACACTGGTCACGCTGAAACGGTACACGTCCAATATGACCCTGAACGCATCGACCTCGAAAGTCTTGTATCACAGTTTTTCATGATCATTGATCCAACTCTATTGAATCAGCAGGGCAATGATAAAGGTACACAGTACCGCACTGGCGTCTATTATGAAAATGCCGAAGACCGTGCCATTATCGATGGAGTCGTAGCAGCAGAAGCCGAACGTTATGATAAACCGATAGTGACTGAAATCGAACCTTTGGAACATTATTATCTTGCTGAAGAATATCATCAGGATTATCTTGAAAAAAATCCCGACGGTTATTGCCACATCGAATTCGATTCGCTCGAAGACCAGGAAATCCCTTCATTGATCGATCCGGCTGCGTATCCGAAACCGAGTGACGATGAATTGAAAGAAATGCTGACAGAAGTCCAATATAATGTGACACAGGAAGATGCAACCGAAACCGCTTTTTCAAACGAATACTGGGATAATTACGAACCGGGCATTTATGTGGATATCACAACGGGTGAACCGTTGTTTTCATCAGCTGACCAATATGATTCCGGAACCGGCTGGCCAAGCTTCACAAAACCTATCGACCCTGCCGTCGTTACAGAACACGATGATTACAGCGGATTTTTTAAACGCACCGAAATCCGCAGCCGCTCTGGCGACAGCCATCTCGGACACGTTTTTGATGATGGGCCCGAAGACAGGGGCGGCCTGCGATATTGTATGAACAGTGCAGCGCTCCGCTTCATCCCGGCTGAAGAGATGGAAAAAGAAGGATATGGTTATCTTAGTGATTATGTCGATTAAGGGATAGAACCAGATAAAGACGATGGAAAACGGCACATTCAAAAGCGAATGTGCCGTTTTTCCTTTCTTGAGTTTATTTCGCTAATTATTTATTTCATATGCATACTTCTCCTCCGTTTAGGGAATAAGATACAGAGTTTATATATCCATTTATATATTAACTGCTGTTCATGCAGTATAAATATGAAACATCAGCAAATCGGAGGATCGATTATCATGAAAAAGCAGATTACGCTAGGTGATATAGAGTTAAAATGGGATTTGGAAACAGGTGAAGTATTATTTGAAAACGGAGATGTGGTGCTGTTCTGGATCTCGGCAATGGAAACATTTTTCGATTCCATCCGTGAAATTTCAGGCACCGAAGCAACAAAATTGGTATTGGAAACAACCGGCTTCCGCCAAGGGGTCATCGTCGGCGAAGGATTCCTGGACAGAAAAAACATCAACACTTCGAATGTTGTGGAATGGCTGTCCAATACATATGCGCCAGCTGGCTGGGGCAAAGTGAAAATTGTGGAGATGGATGAAGACGCGAAACATTTTACACTTCATATCCAAGATGACTGGGAATTTAAGATGAATCAGCGCAAACAAAAAGGCCTGGAAGGCATTTTTGTCCCTTCCCATTACGCGGGAGTATTGACCGGCCTGTTTGGCACGAATTTCTGGTATTCCACCATCCAATATCAAAACGATGAGAACCCTTACAGCATCGTCAAATATTATCCTTCCGATGTAACCGTTCAATCCAATATCCATGAGATGTCCCGGAAACAGGAAGCGATGAAAATCAAAGAACTTGAGCGGATGGTCGATGATAAAACGAAAATGCTCCAAAACCTTGTCAAAGAACTGTCATCTCCGATCATACCGGTATTGGAAAAAATCGTTGTCGTGCCGATGATCGGAAGCTATGACGAAGACCGTTCAGAAGACCTGATATTCAATACGTTAAGTGAATTGCCGAAACATCAGGCCCAGTACCTTCTGCTCGACCTTACGGGACTGCATAAACATATCTCCGAACATACCGCAATGCTGATTGATAAACTTGGCGCCGCTGCGCGTCTCCTTGGCATTGAAACCATTCTGGTTGGCGTGTCGCCTGAACTGGCAATGGTCATTGTCCAGTCAAACAGCAATTTGAGAAAGTTCGAATGTCTTCAAAGCCTGCAGCACGGCGTTTATTATGCGCTGGGCAAAAGCGGCAGACGAATCGTCTAAACAGATAAAATATCATATGAGCTAATATAAAGCACCGCCCCAGAAAAAACTGAGGCGGCGTTTAATGTTATTTCAACCATTTGTAAAATTCTTAGTTTATGTAGTGATGAGCTTGAGAAAAAAGGGGATGCAGACGGTTTATCGCATGCCTCAGCATTTCTAATCCCAGAAATTAAAGACGATCTGTCCGATTGTTTCCGGCTTCCAATATTTAATCTGCTCTTTTTCACCATTGTTCAATTCTTCAACTGGCAGCTCATTTAAATTTTCTGGAACAGCAGCCTCCAGGATATCGGCAGTCAGGACGGTATAATCCTCCGGTATTGCCTCCGCTCCTTCGGAAAAATTGATGAATTCAATTTTTAATGCTTCTACAGTTTTCGCAAACGCAAGAACCGGATAATGCTTGTTCATGACCAGACAGATAGTGGTGCCGGGCAATTCGAAAAAGGCTTTATGGAAATTTGCAGGATACAGCGTGTCTGTAAACTCCAGAACCCGACCATTCAGCTTTTCCGCAAAATCATCACACAATTTCTTATATTCACTGACATCCACTTCCGATGGCTTCGGTTCATCCGAATTATAAAAACCGCTTATCCCGTAAGGAAGTTCCACTCGAATCACTCGCTTTCCATTAATAGATGAATGGAATAAGCCTTGCTCGCCGCTTCATCCATTCCCGGTATTCTTCGCCAAATTCCTTGACCAATAATTCTTCTTCCCCGTCCATTCTCCTTACCAGCGCCCAACCAACCAATGCGCCGCCAATAATTGCTGTAAGTATGCTTTGGAAAAAAAGCGCCATGCCGACAGCAATCAATAATAATCCGGTATAAAGAGGATGCCGCAGTTTGCGGTAAGGTCCGGTGCTGACAATGCCGTCACCTTCCTGTACCGTGACGTGCCTGGTGAACTGGGCCTTCAGATGAATGATTCCCCAATACCGCAGAAATACACCTGTGCCAAAAAATAAAATTCCTATCATTTTAAACCAGGTGGCTGTCATTTCAAATCGCCGCATTTCACCGACAAGCGCTGCCGCTAAAATCGTCGCGGAAAGTGCCGCGAGGATCAAAAGAAAGGAACGTCTTTCAACAGGGCTTTCTTCTCCTGTCCCGCGATTGCGGAAAAGGATGAACTCTAAAATCCAAATCACTGCAATAGCTGTAAAAACCCAATCCAAAGCTGTCATTTCAAACCTCTGCCTTTCCTGTATCCACATTTAATTTTATAGATAATTCGGACACAAAACAATTTTCAAGCCCTACATGAATCCTCTTCGGCTCCTTTGATGCCATATCCTTATCCCCCGCTATTTATGTTTCCAGCAACTCAAAAAGAGGTACTGAGAAATATATAGTATTTTTACTGGTACTTATGGAGGTGCATCCCAGAATGATTTTTCTCGACTACGCCATTTACCTGGCAATTTCCATGTTCAAATTATTTCTTTTCAGCGTCTATACGGAAACCGAATTTTCCGTCGGTTTTTTCATACTGAACTTTGCAACCGTTCTCGTCCTCTCAAGCTGGACATTATTGCTCAAGGCAAAAACCCGTCGTTGGGTCTTGCTCTCGTTGCTGTTTCTTCACAGCACGCTGGTTGTCTCGGATATTTGGTATTATCGTTATTTCGAAGACCTTCTCAGTGTGATGCTCATTGCTGACGTCCCTCAGATGAGCAGTGTCGGAGGCGGTTTTTTGACCCTTGTCTCCTGGAAAGACCTGATTTTTTTCTTGGATCTCCCTCTTTTCTCTGCCGCATTCCTTTACTTTCGCAATAAAACCGGAACTCTTCCGAAGAACAAAAGGCTGCAATTTGCCAGCGCTGGATTTGCAGCTGGCCTGATTGTTTTCACCGCACCTCTTGCCTGGAGTTATGTGCAAAAAGAAGGCTGGCTTGTAGACAATCCCATTTCAAATATGCGTGAATACTATCAATTGGGGTTCTGGGGCTATCATGGAGCCGACCTGATTAACGGGGCAGCCAGTCTTGCCGGAAGCAGCTCTTTGTCATCCGACCAATTGGATCTGCTGCCTGACGCAATTCCGGAAATTGAAGCAGCATCGATTCCAGAGGATTTGCCTAATATCATCGTGGTTCAACTGGAATCCTTCCAATCTTCGGTCATTGGTCAGGAAATAAATGGAGAAGAATTGACTCCCAATCTCAATCAATTAAAATTGGAAACCATTTACTTCCCGAATTTTTATCATCAAACGCATGAAGGACGGACTTCTGACGCTGAATTTCTTACATTATCTTCATTGCATCCCGTCAAATCAGGATCCGTTTACACACAATATGCCGGCAATGACTTTAACGGCCTGCCCGCCCATCTGCAGCGCTACGGTTATGAAACAGCCGCCATGCATGCATTTGAAAGGACTTTTTGGAACAGGGATAAATTCTATGAAAACATCGGATTCGATAGATTCTATAGCAGGCAGGATTTTTCGGAAGAAGGAAAAATCGGCATGGCATTGAATGACAAAGATTTTTTATCCGAATCCATTGCTTTTGCTTCAGAACAGGAATCTCCCTTCTTTGCTTTCATGGTGGCATTAACAAGCCACACCCCTTATGAATTCCCTCAAGAGCTGGAGAAATTGGATCTTAATGATTACGATGACGACTTGGTTAAAGGGTATTACCATACAGTCCATTACGTCGATGAAGCGGTCGGGGAAATGATCAGCGAACTTAAACAGAAAGGATTATGGGATGACTCACTCGTTATTTTCTACGGCGACCATGACAGCGGTTTGAACCAGAAAGGGACAGAAATGGCAGAAGACGCTAACGCCGAAAGCGTTGTAGAATTATTTGAGTTGGATCAGGGGGTGCCGCTCTTTATAAAAGCGCCAGGATCTTCAGGCGGTGAAATCAACGAAAGTGTAGGTGGCCAGATTGATATCGCTCCGACCATCCTTGACATGATCGGCATCGACCCACCATATTTACTGGGCAGCTCACTGATGGATGAGGAAGAAAATGTCACCCCTTTCCGTGACGGTTCTTTCCGTTACAAAGAATTTTATTATAAACCTGACCTCACAGCCCCTATCGGAAGCGGAACCTGTTATTCGGTGCAGACTGAAGAACAAGTAGCTTTTGAAAACTGCGAAGATGAAGTTGAAGAAGCTGCGGAACAATTACGAACTTCCGATTTGATCATCCATGAAAATGCACTTGAAAAGATAAAAGAGAAATAAGTTTCAGGAAATCCAAAAGGCGATGAAGAGAATTCTCTTCATCGCCTTTTTATTTACATTATTAATTTTTCAGGAAATCCGGGTCTGCAAATGCCGGGTTCGGGTATTTGTAGAAGCCTTCACCGGATTCACGGCCGATTTTCCCTTTATCCAGATATTCAGTCTGCAATAGTTCAGTAAGTTTAACAAACTCTTCCTTACCAGTTGCAGCAGCTTTTGCCTGAACGATATTATGCGCGGTCCGAATACCCACAACATCGAGGATAGCGAATGGCCCAAGCGGCGCTCCTGTTGCAATCATCCACGTTTTATCAACGGTCTGGACATCAGCCACTTCTTTGACGAGCAATAATTCCGCGGCTTCCAGGAACGGTACAAGCAAGGAATTCAGGATATAGCCAGGCTGTTCTTTATAGAGCGGCAATGCAACCATTCCGATAGCCTTTGCAAAGTCGATGACTTCATCGAAGAATTTCATATCGGTTCCCGGATGCTTCATGACTTCCGCAGTGTTGTTGATCCAAATTGTATTGGCGAAGTGCAATGCCAGGAATCTTTCCGGACGTCCTGTCGCTTCCGCAAATTGGCTTGGCAATAACGTCGAAGAATTCGTCACGAACACGGTTTTCTCCGGTGCCACTTCACTTAACTTCTGATAAAATTCGGTTTTTATTTTAACGACTTCAGGAATCGCTTCGATCATAAGGTCCGCTTGCGCGACAGCTTCCGACAAATCGGTATGGAAAGTCAGGCGGTCGTATGCTGAATTCACATCCGCATCGGTTGCTTTCAAATCGTTCTTGTAGTTTTCCTTCAGCTTCATCATTCGCTCTTTCGATTTTCCGATGGCTTCCTCGTTAATATCATAGACAGCCACTTCGAAACCTTTAAATGCGGTTTGGAAAGCGATTTGGCTTCCCAAGACGCCGCTTCCGGCGACGGTTATATTCTTATAATCCATAATATGCATGTCTCCTTTTTATACAGTATATTCCTTCTTTTCCCCTAATGGTAATCTGTAAACACGTTGATAAGAAAAAAGAAGTCTACAAAAAGAATGTAGAAACAACCGTCAAGAAAACTCTTCTCTATGTGAAAAAAACTTACGGCAAATGGATGAAAATTAAACGTTAAGGATGATTCCAGCTCCCGCTCAATGCGGGGGCTTTTTTCAGCAAAAATTTTCACCACGGGTCAATGAGCTTACTGATTGCAGTCTGCACACCCCTTCCCGTAGACTTGATTTGACTACATATTAAACAAATCCAAAATCACTCAATGCCCTGTGAAAGGAGCAATTCAATTGTCTCAAAATTTTTCTGGAAAAACCGCTGTCATTACAGGGGCGAATAGCGGCATCGGCCTGGAAGCGGCAAAAGTGCTTGCTGGAAAGGGCATACATATTATCATGGCCGTGCGCAATGAAGCCAAGGGAGTTGTGGCACGCAAGGAAATTCTGGCTTTGCATCCAGCGGCCACTGTTGAAATAAGAATGCTGGATGTAGCTGATCTGGCAAGTGTGCGTACATTTGCTGATGAAATTCTTCGTGATTTCGCTGCCCTCGACTTGCTGATCAATAATGCGGGTGTCATGATGCCGCCCTATTCAAAAACAAAAGACGGCTTTGAAATGCAGTTCGGCAGTAATCACCTCGGCCATTTCGCTTTGACCGCGCTGCTATTCCCTTTGATTGATCGAACTCCCGATTCACGCATTGTAACGACCGGAAGTCTGGCACATAACCGGGGATCCATTGATTTTGAGAACTTGGACGGCTCGAAAGGCTATAAAGCCAAAAAATTCTATAACCAAAGCAAACTGGCCAATATGCTGTTTGCTTTGGAGCTCGACCGGCTTCTGAAAAAACATGGGTCCGGCACGATCAGCGTCATCTGCCATCCAGGCGTTTCCGCCACCAATATATTCAAATTAGGCAAAAAAGACGCGCCTCTTTTCCTGCGGAATCTTGCCAATAAATATTATCTGCAGCCACCGGCAATTGGCGCGCTTGCAACAGTCCATGCAGCAACAGCTCCCGATTTAACAGGCGGTGAATATATCGGACCCGATGGACCTGGCCGTCGCAAAGGCTATCCGTCACTCGAGACGCCACATCCATCAGCCCTCGACGAAGAAGTTGCGAAACAATTATGGAAAGTTTCGGAGGAATTGACCGGCGTGAAGTTTGATTTCGGAGAATGATGTGATTGGGGTGCGGGTTGATTTGATTGGGGTGCGGCTTGAACCATTTGGGGTGCGGCTTGAACCATTTGGGGTGCGGCTTGAACCATTTGGGGTGCGGGTCGAACTGGTTGGGTTGCGGGTCGATAAAATACGCGCTTTAACTCCCAACATCTTCTACTCAATGCAATTGGATTTGCTTAAATCCCCCCCTTTAGTTGCAATCATGCTTTTCAGCTGCAATCGTAACCAATAAAAGATTGTCACCCCACCGGATCGGGTAAATAATCACCAGCAAGGTTTTATTGCTTAGAGCCAACAGAAACTACTTATCAGAAAAGGTGATCTTATGAAAAAGACTGCAAATCTCACAGCTACCGGCTGGAATTTGGATAATAGCTACGCGCGCCTGCCAGAGAAACTTTTCACAAAAACTGTTCCTGAACCGGCACGCGAGTCAGCATTGATTCTTTTCAACGGCGACTTGGCGGAATCTCTCGGCCTCGATGCTCAAACGATGAACACTGAAGACGGTGCAAAAGTACTGTCAGGCACAAAAGTTCCTGAAAGCGCAGAACCGATTGCACAAGCATATGCCGGCCATCAATTCGGCAACTTCACGATGCTTGGCGACGGCCGTGCCATATTGCTTGGCGAACAAATTACACCTGAAGGACAGCGTTTTGACATTCAGTTGAAAGGTTCAGGGAAAACCGCATATTCAAGAGGCGGCGACGGCCGCGCCGCACTGGGCCCGATGCTGCGTGAATATATCATCAGTGAAGCCATGCACGGGCTCGGCATCCCGACAAGCCGCAGTCTGGCTGTCGCAACTACCGGCATCCCGGTAGTACGCGAGTCTTTTCTTCCAGGTGCTGTGCTGACACGTGTGGCGTCCAGCCATCTGCGCTTCGGGACATTCCAGTTCGCGGCGCAATGGGGGACGTTTGAAGAACTCAAAGCTCTGGCGGATTACGCAATCGACCGCCATTACCCATCTGCACAGGACAGCGAAAATCCCTATCTTGAATTATTGAAAAACGTAATTGCGAATCACGCACAGCTCGTCGCAAAATGGCAGCTCGCCGGGTTTATTCACGGTGTCATGAACACGGACAATATGACGATCAGCGGTGAAACGATCGACTACGGTCCTTGCGCCTTCCTCGATACCTATGAACCGGGCCGTGTATTCAGTTCTATCGATTTCTACGGCCGCTATGCCTACAGCAATCAGCCGAAAATCACCGGTTGGAATCTGGCGCGTTTTGCCGAAACTTTGCTTCCGCTGATTGATGAAAATCAAGAGCAGGCAGTTGAAATGGCCCAGGATTTATTGGGTGATTTCGGCAATCAATTCCAGGAAAACTGGACAGCGGGCATGAAGGCGAAACTCGGTTTATTTGGCAATGAAGACGGTGATGACCAGCTGATTGATGATCTGCTGAAGCTGATGCACGACCATAAAGCGGATTATACGAATACATTCCGTGCATTGACATTCGATAAGCTTGAAGAAATGCCGCTTGCCGGCAAAGAAGGCTTTAACGCATGGTATGCGGCTTGGAAATCCCGGCTTGATGAACAAGCCGAAAGCCCGGAAACCTCACACGAACTGATGCGCAGCAGTAATCCCGCCGTCATTCCCCGTAATCACCGCGTCGAAGAAGCGATTGAAGCGGCGGTCAGCAGACAGGATTACAGTCTGGCTGAAAAATTGGTGGAGGCAGTCAAAAGCCCTTACGCCCATTCGAGTGAACAGCTTGCATTTACTGATGCCCCTCCTCCAGAGGAAGAACGCACATTTAAAACTTATTGCGGAACATGATTAAGAAAAGCCATCGAAGAAAATCTTCGATGGCTTTTTTCTATCATACTTTTCCTCAGTTTTCCTGAACTTCTCTGAATTGCATCTCTGGATCCCTGGCAAGTTCAAATCTATAATTCTCGCCTGGCCTGAGTTCCATCGGAGCGGTTTTGCCTGCAGACTCTTCCACTCCATCAATCATGGCGATTGCTTCGATAATGACTGGTTCGTCGAAATTGATGTCCTGTGTAAGGATTTCAAAGTCTAAAGTTTCTCCCATGACAATCAGCGATTCGTCCGCGTTCATCGCTGTCGGTGATGCCTGCACCATATCGTTCTGGTAAAGCTTCAGTTCAATAGATGTGATTTGACGGGCTGAACTGTTCGTAACTTGTATGATCGCGGCTTCTTCAGTCTCAGCCGTTTCCGTTTCTTCAGAACACGCCATCAATACTGATCCTGTGATCAATATAAATATCATTAAATATAATTTCTTCATGCCAGCCTCCCGTAAACTTTATTGTAAAACTGATTGCTTTTGCGATTCTTCTCATCCCTTTATACATTACCCTTATTTCAAGACAGCCATACCTATGGCTCCCCCTTCCTGCAAATCCTTTCATTTTTGATGAATGCCCTGTTTATTGATACAATATTCTGTGTAGGGTTTTATTACAGTTTCTCTCAAATCAATCAAAGGAGTTGGGACAATGAATCAAGAACAATTTGAACTCGTGAAAAATGGAAAAGGGTTTATTGCAGCGCTGGATCAAAGTGGCGGCAGTACGCCAAAAGCCTTGGCACAATATGGTGTCTCAGAAGATTCTTATTCAAACGAAGATGAAATGTATGATCTGATCCATGAAATGCGCACTCGCGTCATGACAGCACCCGCCTTCAATTCCGAGTCGATTATCGGCGCCATCCTGTTTGAACAGACGATGGACCGGAAAGTGGAAGGAAAATATACTCCGGATTATCTTTGGGAAGAAAAAGGTGTCGTGCCTTTCCTGAAAGTCGACAAAGGATTGGCGGATGAAGAGAACGGCGTCCAGCTGATGAAGCCTAATCCTGGTTTGGACGAACTATTGAAACGCGCAAACGAGCGTAATGTCTTCGGTACAAAAATGCGTTCCGTAGTCAATAAAGCGAATGCGGATGGCATCAAAAAAGTTGTTGAACAGCAATTTGAAGTCGCAGATCAAATTTTGTCTGCCGGCCTCGTTCCGATCATCGAACCTGAAGTCAATATCCATAGTGAAGACAAAGCGGAGTCTGAAGAGATTCTCAAAAAAGAGATTCTGAATCACTTGGATAACTTAAGCGAAGACAAAAACGTCATGCTCAAACTGTCGATCCCGACAGTTGATAATTTCTATAAGGAATTGATTGAACATCCGCGTGTTGTGCGGGTCGTTGCACTTTCCGGCGGCTACTCCCGTGATGAAGCCAACCTGAAGCTGACTGCCAACGAAGGCTTGATCGCAAGTTTCTCAAGAGGCTTATCTGAAGGCTTGAATGCCAGCCAGTCTGATGAGGAATTCAACAAGATGATCCAGGAATCGGTGAAAACAATTTATCTTGCGTCAATTACTTGATTTCCATAAAAGATGCTCCCTGTCGGGGGCTCTTTTGTTTTATTGCGATTATATCTGCTTTCCCTGTAACTTTTCTGCCGGTCGACCGTTCAAATAGGAAAGCAGCTAAACATGAGTATTCAGTATTTTATCGGACCGGGGAGGATTTAAGATGAAAAAACCAAAAGTATTGGCCGCCTTCTTATTGCTGTCGTTGACATTCTTTTTGGCAGCTTGTGGCGCGTCTGGCACAGTTGAACCGGACATGGGCAACGGCTCGTCCGATGGAATCGTGGAAGATGAGGTGACAGCATTGCTTGAACAAATGGACAGCAATCTTTATCGCTATACAGTGAACAATCAGACTGATGAAACGATGACTTACGAATTCACAAGCGGTCAGCGCTATGACTACACAATATCCAACCAGGACGGCGATGAGCTTTACAGATTGTCATCTGTCAGCACATATATGCAGGCGCTTGGCGAAGAGACCATCGAGCCTGGTGAAAAGCTGGAATATGAATTCGAAGTGCCTTCGAATGATCTTGAACCTGGAACCTACCAGCTTAACGCATGGCTGACACCCCAGGAAGGTCCGAAATACGAAGCTGAAACCGAGCTTACAGTCGAATAGAATTTCGGGCGGCCCTCTTTGGAGAGGCCGCTTTTTTAATGTGCTAAATTTTCCCCCTTACTGACTTTCACCTCCTAAAGGAATATAATAGAACCTGTCTGTTTATAGATGCAGGCGTAAAAGCTGTTCTATATATTGAAGAATGGCTGATGGAGGAGAATTTATGAACGCAAAAGCATTTTCTTTAGCATTATTTTCAGTAGTTATATGGGGTTCCTCATTTGCGGCAATCCGCGTCGGTCTCCAAGGCGGCTATGATACTGGACAAAATGTCCTTGTCCGTTTCCTCATTGCTTCGTCGTTATTTCTCGTATATGCATTATGGCCGGGAGTGAAATTTCAACTGCCGCATAAAGGCGACTTACTTCGCCTGCTGTTTCTGGGGTGGATTGGCATCAGTGTCTATCATATTTTTGTGACATTCGGCATGGAAACCATATCAGCTGGAACTGCCGGCATGCTGGTTGGATCCGGTCCGATCTTCACAGCGCTGATTGCTGCCGTCGTCCTGAAAGAACGCCTCACTCGGATCGGCTGGCTCGGCATGGCTATCGGTTTTATCGGCATCAGTTTCATTGCATTCGGATCGAACGGGGGAGCTCTGACACTGACGAACGGAGCGCTGCTCGTAGTAATCGCCGCTTTCGCTTCCGCCGCTTTCTTTGTGTTCCAGAAACCGTTATTGAAGAAGTATACTGCTATTGAGTTGACCGCCTATTTTACGTGGGCAGGCACTCTTCCGTTCTTCATCTTTTCACCTGGTCTGGTGACTACTTTACAGAACGCGACGCTGGAAGCGCATTTGGCTACTCTTTATGTCGGCATCTTCCCTGCTGCGATCGCCTATGTGACGTGGGCAACAGCGTTATCGCTTGCGAATGCAAGCTCGGTCTCCAGCGTGATTTATCTGGAACCGGCAGTAGCCATCGTCGTTTCCTGGATGTGGCTTCATGAATTGCCGACCGGCGTTTCACTTATTGGCGGCATCATTGCAATTGCAGGGGTCATACTTGTAAATGCCCTTGGCCGCAGTAAAAGAGTTTTATCGCCAGAGATCGCGGAAGCATAAAAATAAATCCATTAACAGCAAAAAGGAAGCAATTCGCCAGGCGAATTGCTTCCTTTTATAATTTCGGTTCCATTTTCTCTTTGAAATACTCTTTTACCACTGTATCTGCATACAAGTCATGAGGCAATTTGGTACCTTCATAGAAATCATATTTTTCACGGTCCCTTAAATAAGAGATAGTACTGATGGAATCACGGTGGACCAGTCTTTTTAGTATTTGTTCAGAGCTTAGCGCACTGCCATCTGTCGTATCAATGACGATTCCCGCCATTTTATGTCCGATTGTTTGTCCGCTCATCCGCATCTGGGCATATTCCAAGCCCCAGAAAATAAGCGATGGTGCAAGTGCATCATAAGCCGCTTTGTTCTTCAATTTATTCCGTAACAACGGCTCCAGCGCAGCCGTGACACCCATTGTAATAACTGTATCGATTGCCATCGCTTTGATGCGTTTCTTCATTAATCGTTTCATGTGTCATCCTCCTTCAGTTATGAACTTCTTCATTGGATTCTACCATGATGCCGGGAAAAACGGTTACACGGTTGCGTCCTTGCCGTTTTGATTGGTATAAAGACTGATCCGCTTCTTCAATCATTTCCTCGAGCGGCGCCCCGCCTTCAGTATAGCTTACCCCAATCGAGACTGTCAGAACCCCTTCAGGCTGCTTCTCTTCGCCTTCGAAACGAAATTCCTGGATGTTCTTCCTAATCCGTTCAGCCATCATCGCTGCTTCAGCCTCATCTTTCGGCGCTGCCAGGCAGCAGATGAATTCCTCGCCGCCATACCTCGCGATAAAGTCCTCTTTTCTTGTAGAATCCTTAAGGATCTGGGCAACGGATCGCAGAATCGCATCCCCTTTTTGATGCCCATGGGTATCGTTATAGACTTTAAAGTAATCCACATCCAGCATCACGATTCCCATCGGCAATTGCTTTACCACCAGTTTAGCCACATTATTTTTAAAAAAGCGGATATTGGGCAATTGGGTCATCGGATCCCTATTCGAATAAAATTCAAGTTCCTCTTTTAGCAGACTGCTCCTGTTTTCACCGTTCAGTATCAAAGCCATGGAAAACACTGCTACGGCCGCAAAAATGAACATACCAATAATGATTGTTAAATTGACCGGAGTCGACGCGATCATCCAAACAGACTTTATCAACTCATACACCAAAAATGCAACCAGCATTTTCCGGATGTTCAAGATGCCGAAAAACTGGTCTTTCCGTTTTCTGTCATGTAAAAGGCTCCCCACGATAATCGGCAGAAGAATAGCTTGCAAAATTCCCATAATCATTGTCGGACCGCCAAGATAGGCCCGAAAAGCTGTTGGCAGAACCGCAGAAAGCAAGCCGTATTGCCAGCCGCCTACATAGGATATGAAAAATAACGGCACTTCGCGCAAATCCAGGCGCATGCCCTCATATAAGTATGGATTATACATAATCGAAAATGTCAGAAATCCAAAAAATGCTGAAATGATGATGCGCTGTTTAAATGGATCTGACCAATCCAAAATCAACGCTTCTTTAGATTTTATCGCCAGATACATAAGTGCAATGATCAGCGCCATATTTTCCAAAAAGAAAAACAGTAAATCCCCCATAATACAACTCCTAATTTTAAGTTCCTGAATAGTTTACCAGTATTACCAAAAATAATACATCGGATTTTC